>CAZWYJ010000052.1:0-8300 GCA_964638165.1 uncultured Gammaproteobacteria bacterium
CTCCATCGCTATGCTCTCGAAATCCGTTTCGAGGGGGATAGCGCGCACGTTTTCACCCGTCCACAACCGGGCGGTGAAGGCTTTCAAAATCCAAGACAAGGAAAGGTTTGGTAGTATGAACAAGCTATTCGTCCTGTTCGCGGTCTATGCTCTCCCAATGGTGATGGCGGCCTGCGGCGGCTCGGTGAGTCGTGACGCGGAGCGCAGTGATGTGGCAATCGGCGAAGCGGAGACGGGTGCGACGGATGAGCAGGCCATGCCGGTCTGCTCCCCCGGGGACACCCGGGTCTGCAGGAGCGACGGCCTCAACGGCGTGCAGATCTGCACGCTCGACGAGATTTGGGGGGACTGCGGAACGTACCCGGATGAGCCGTTCGTCGGCGAGGGCGGAAGTCCTGCAACCGGCGGAAGCGTTGCGGTCGAAGAAGGCGGGAGCGATTCCGTCCTCGCGACTGGCGGCACCACCTCCAACGAGCCGATGGCAATCGGCGGGAACGATAGCGTCCCCGTCGAGAACGAGGGCGGAATGCCCGATGCGGGCGCTGGGGGATCGATCGAGATCATCGACCTCGGCACCGGCGGAACGCTCGATGTCGAACCCATCTCGGCCGGAGCTGGCGGCGAAGGCGGATCGGCCGGAGCTGGCAATCAGGCCGGAGCGGGTTATACCGCGACCGGCGGATCAGCAGGCGTACCTTCCGTCTCAAACGGAGGGAGCGCGGGCGGAGCTGAGGCGTTGCAAAAGCTCACGATGCGATTAGCTGAAGATACGCCAGAAACCAGCATCGTCGTATCTGGAACAATCGCGCGGTTCACGAAGTACAACGTATTTAATCCCAATGGACATGATGTTTCATTCGTGAATACGATCCTTCATGGGAGTGCTGGCGGGTCGAATGCAGACTTTGCATCCATTCGTTTGACTGATTGCACTGAAGGCGGTTGGGAGCACGTGATCGTTCCGTCATGTGGTGCCTCTGAAGCGTGTCACTTTCCGGATACCTACGGCTCGCATACGAGTATCTACGCGGACTTCTCTTCGACGGAAAGCAGGTTTCTGATCCCCGCGCACGGTTCTGCGGATTTCTGCATGGATGCAGAACTCGCAGAAACGCAGCCGTCCTCTGTTGCGGATACGGCGGATGGGCGTCTGGCGCGTAGCGGTGATACGCCGAATCTCGTGATTGGAACCGTCACGACGAGTGACGCGGATATCCCCGATATTCAGCAGCCATTTCAGCCACCGTCGATGGTACTTCGCAAGTCCGCACCAATGATCTCATGGGAGGAGGTCACCGAGCCTCTGCATGTGGGCACGAACAAGTTGGCGCGAATCGTCATCTCGTCAACGGATCAGTCCCGTCCCGTTGGCATCCAGCAGTTGTGGTTTTTTGTGGAGGCTAGCGAAGCGGACATGCTCACACCGAGTGCGGTGGAGGTGTCTTTGACGGTTGATCATCTGGATGTCAATAACCTCCTGACGTGGGAGTGGGATCGGGTTACGCCACGGGAAACTGTTGGTGGGCACGTGAATGAGCACGGCGTGTTCATGTGGGAAGAGGCTATACCGGATAGGGCCTATCATGCACGAGTAATGTTCTATCAAGATGCAATCGCCACGCCTACGTACGAGGGACTCGTTGGTCCTATCACAGTCACGCTTTGGGCGCATGTTCAGAGCGTTCATACTGGAGCAACAGTGACGACGGGTTTGCTGTATAACTCCGGATCCTGTCCAAATAGGGTGGTAACGACCAGTCTCGTGCTTTTCAATGGAAACGGCTTACTTTCTACGAACGTATCCGCAGATTGGGGAGAGGATGTAGCGGGTATGTGGTGGTCGGATTTGTCCGAGGGCACGAGCCATCTTCCAATGGACTGGTCAAGAGGTGTGGCGGAGACTCCCGTTCCGTCTTCGTCGGATTACACGGACGAGTGCCTCGTGTCCGGCGCCGACGGTAGCTCCACCGTCACCGCTCCTTAGTTCCTGTTCCCCGCATCGTCGTCTCGCATGACGGTGCACCTCTTACGTCCCTGGTTAGCTCACGCTGACCGGGGACGTCTTATTTTTGGGGAGAGGGTAGTGGGGAGAGGGTAGTGGGGAGAGGGTAGAGGGTAATTCTTTCTTCTCCTCTCTACCCACTACCCTCTACCCTCGTGCTATCATACCCCCATGTTCCGATCGTCATTTTCCGGTCGAAAATTTCCGCATTCGCGCGGAGCACGCATTGCGATCATTATTCTTGCGATCATCGTCATTATTCCCATGGTGATCATGGGTGTTTTGATTACATCATACTACGTGAAGATTCAGAATGGCTCTGCGGTTTCTCCGAGACAGCAACTCTTAAAGCAGAGCATTGCGCGGACCGCGGCGAATACTTCTGTTGCGCAGGAAGATCTGGCAAAACTCGTGCCATCCGAAGGTCCGTTTCCCATGTTGGGAAGCGATGAAGCTGCCGTGACGGTCGTGGCTTTCATTGATTATCGGTGCCCGTACACGAGAGACAGCATGCCGGCTATTCGAACCGTCATGGAAAACATGGGCGATCGCGCGCGCCTAATCATCCGGGATTTTCCGATTCCTGAATTGTATCCGGAATCGCGTGATGTGGCGCATGCGGCTCGGTGCGTTCTGGATCAGGGGCAAAAAGCGTACTGGCGGTATCAGGAGCTCCTGTTCGCCGAACAGGATGCGCCGTCTGCGGAAACATTACGCGCGCTCGTATCGAAAGCGAATCTCAATGTGGCGCGATTCGATGATTGCATGTCCTCGCGCACGTACGATCTGGCGATTGATGCGGACGTGGCGCTCGGCGAGCGCGTGGGTGTGGTGGGAACGCCGACGTTTTTCGTGAATGGCGCCAAGTTTGACGGGAGCGTGGATGAGGAATTGTTCACGAAGCTTGTGAACCACTTTCTTCAATAGCCTATGTTCGGAATTCGCCTTCGTCGCATCGCTGCTTTCATCGCCATCTCCCTCATGGTGGCGGGATACGGCGCTCCGGTTTTTGCGGCGGAGGTGACGACGGTTGCGGATATTCGGGCCGCGACGAATTTTGCCTCGCAGAAGGGGTGGTGCACGGTGAAGAAAGATCCTACCTCGGCGGATTGTCAAAAGCAGACCACGTACTGCGATGCGAAAGACTGGTCGTCTTTCATTGACGAAAATGTCGTGTATCAAGGGGGGATTCCGACACAACGCAAGGCATCCGGCTCTACGGCTCCGGCGGTGAGCACTCCCGGTTATTACGCTAATCCGGTCACGAAGGGTGATCTCTTACCAACGGAGATCTATACGTATCTCCGGAAGGATCCGAAGAATGCCTCGCTGATCCCGGCGCTCACGGAGGCCGCATGTTTTTGCGATTGCCAGGAGGGCGATTCCGATGCCGCGTGTCAGGGGCTTGCGAAGGGGACGCCGGTTCGATTTGGAGGAGATCGGCTGTATACGAGGGAGGAATGTACGTCGGTATGCAAGGGGCGATCTCCCAGTAATAAGAAGTGCGCGGGAACGCTCCCAACTATTGAAGCCATAGACAGCTCGTCCGCTGAAGGCCGGGCCGCCGCCGCTGCCGCGGAGAAGGCAACGGATATCCGCATGATGTGTTTTACCAAAGACGCGTGCGCGAAAGCGGACGGCGTGTGGGAGGCGTACATCCGATGCTCGGACGGAGAGGGTCGTTGCATTGCGCTTGAGCCGGAAGTCGAGTTGAACACGCCGATCGGCGGGAAGGTCTCCATTCGCGGTTTCAATCAGTACGTTGTGGCGGCCTATCGGTATCTCCTTTCAATCGCTATCGTCCTCGCCACGGTTATGTTCATCTGGGGCGGATTCATCTACCTCGTCGGCTCTTCCGGAGTCGGAAGCATTACCACGGGCAAGAGTATCATGGTGGATTCGATCATCGGCTTGATTCTCCTCCTTTCGGCAACCGCGATCCTGCGGACATTGAATCCCGCGCTGACCACGTTGAGTCCGATCAAGGTGTACATGGTGAATACGCAGAGTTTTATTTCGACCGCATACTGTCGGGATCTCGCGGACAAGTCACTAAGGCTTGCGGACGCCGGGGAAACGTCTTCGAAGGCGTCGTATGAGGAGGTCTCCAAGAAAGAGGATGCGTTTAACGTGACTCCGGATCAGGCCTTGTGCGGGCATCAGTACTATATCCAAACCGGTTCCGGAGGATCGTGCGCGGGGACGAAGTGTCCGACTCCGGCTGAGGTGTGTACGAGTTGTGCGAGCGGGGAGCCTGTTCCGTGTCAGAGCATCAAGAGCACGCGCATGGTGTGTGATCGGCAGGTATTTGCCGGGACGATTGACTATGAGGATGGCCGGTATCCCATATCGGTTCATTTGTTCTTGCTGTGCGATTCCGGTCAGTCCACTGGATCGAATGCCGTAAGTATTACAAGAGGAGCGTCTTCAATCATGACGGTAGCCCTTGGCAAGATCGCCAAGACCAGCGGTTCCGCGCAGTCCGATGAGTACACGGTTGGGCAATCCATGTACCGTTTTGAATTTACGACGGATGATATTACAAGGGCGAATACTTTTTGCGCGGACAAGGGCGGATTCCGCGGAGCCTTGCTTGGTGTCCAGTACAATGCGAGTTCGTGGACGATGGATAATTTTGCGCTCCTCTCGAGGAAGAATTGTTCCGCTGCGAAGGAATTTGACGGATACTCGAATGGAAGTCTCCTCTCGGATCTTAATCCGGGGCTTCATCTCGCTGAAGCATTCCACTGCGGGAAGAATAAGAATCCGTCGCGTTTCATTAATCCGCAGCAAGACTATTGGTCCAAGGAGGAACTGATTGCGGCAGCGGAGGGGCGTCAGGCGATTTCATGTAATTTCGCCTTGAACGAAGAATCAGCTCCGCAGAGTCCTGCCACAACGGAACCCTATTGTCCGGTTTCGGCCGTGAAGGCGGATCAGTGCGTTGGCGTGCCACAGTGCGCTTCGGCCGTGGCGAGCGGAGGGACGTGCAGGAATGGAGATTCGACTTGTTGCACATCGGATGCGAAGCAGTGTATCTGTGTTCAGGGAGCGTGTTCCTACACCGGCGTTGGCTCACAGAACTGTATCTACGAGTGGCGATGCCAGTAGGATTCGTATTTCGCATTTCGTAGTTCGTATTTCGGGTAGGGGTGCTCGACCTTTTGTTTAGCTCACGAACATTTCATACGTGCCCCGAAATACGAGATGCGGACTACGAGCTACGATCCTCCGCCCTTGCCAGAACCGCCGTATTCTGGTAGCCTCGCAGGCAATGTGACTTCGTATCTTGAAGTGCGAAGTTCAGCGATTCATGCCTGCCTCAAATTCCATTTCCATCCGTGGCGCCCGCGTTCATAATTTGAAGAACGTGAGCATCAGCCTTCCGAAGAACGCACTGATCGTCATGACAGGCCTCTCCGGGTCCGGCAAATCCTCATTGGCTTTTGACACCCTGCACGCCGAAGGACAGCGTCGGTACGTGGAGAGCCTTTCGAGCTACGCGAGGCAGTTCCTCGAGCTCCAGGACAAGCCGGACGTGGACGAGATCATCGGGCTTTCGCCGACCGTGGCCATTGATCAGAAGTCGAGCTCGCACAATCCGCGCTCCACGGTGGGAACGGTCACGGAGGTCTATGACCACTTACGCCTCCTCTTTTCCCGCGCGGGTCGCGCGCATTGCCCGGGTTGCGGAAAACCCGTCTCGGAGCAGTCTCCCAAAGAGATCGCGCAGAAGATTCTGGCGAAGACCGCAACCGCGGATCTCATCGTGCTCGCGCCTATGGTTCGTCAGCAGCGCGGGGAGCATAAGGTCGTCTTGCAGGGCGCGATGAATGCCGGATACCACGAAGTTCGGTATGACGGGATGTTGGTTGATATTGATGAGCTCCTTCGGACGCGGATCGACAAGAAGGCGGAACACACGATCGAAGTCGTGGTTCTCAAGCTCGAGAAGAAGACGAGCATGGTGCTCGAATCTTTGCTCGAGAGCGTAAAGCAGGCGCTCGATCTCGGGAACGGTCTCGTTTCCGTGATTGATGAGGACACGATGGAGGAACGCGTGTTTTCCGAGTCGCTCTTCTGTCCGGACTGCGGGATTTCGTTTCCCACGCTCGAACCCAGGCTCTTCTCCTTCAACTCGCCGCATGGTGCATGCGCCGCATGCACGGGTCTTGGGACCAAGCTCGTCTTGGAGCCGGATCTCGTGATTCCGAACCGCAAGCTCACGATCGCGCAGGGCGCGATCAAGCCATGGACGCGCATCGCCGGCAATCAAACCTCGCACCTCAAACTCATCGAAGCTGTTGGGCTCGCGCATGAATTTTCCATCAATGATGAGCTACGGACGTTTTCTTCCAAGGCGATATCAGTGCTCTTCGATGGGACCGGCGATCAGATCTACGACGTGGAGGGGAAAAAGCTGACGTTCTCCGGAATCCTTGCCATGCTGGAAGAGAAGTACCGCCAGACGGATAGCGAGTACGTGCAGAAGGAGATCGAGACGTACATGCGGGTGATGACCTGTCCTGTTTGTCAGGGCAAGCGATTGCGCGCGGATGCGCTGAGCGTGCGCGTGGCGGATCAGACGATCGCGGATCTCGTGAGTATGCCACTCGACGATCTCTACGCGTGGTTCGACGGACTTGGAAAAGGCGAGAAGAAAGTGAAGGCATCTAAGATCATACGCTTGCGCGCGAGTGATTCGATTGATCCGGCCGGATTCACGGAGCGCGAACGCATGGTTGTGGATCAGCTACGAACGGAAACGAAGCGGCGTCTCGCGAATCTCATTGACGTTGGCCTCAACTACCTCACGCTTGATCGGAGCGCCATGTCGCTCTCGGGCGGAGAAGCTCAGCGCGTGCGCTTGGCCGCGCAGCTCGGGTCGGAACTGTCCGGCGTCATCTACATCCTTGACGAGCCCTCTATCGGATTGCACCAAAGGGACAATGATAAACTGATTCATACCATGAAGCGCTTGCGCGATCTCGGGAATACCGTGGTCGTGGTCGAGCACGATCAGGCGGTGATGGAGGCCGCGGATTACGTGGTGGACGTGGGTCCGGGGGCGGGCGAGTACGGCGGGGAAATCGTGGCAAAGGGGACGCTGGCGGAGGTGAAGCGCAGCCGGGAGTCGCTCACGGGCGCCTACCTCACGGGCAAGCGATCTATTGAGCTCCCGAAGAAGCGCCGAAGGGGGAATGGCAAGAGCCTCGTGATCAAGGGGGCCACGGCTTTCAATCTCCAAAACGTGGACGCGAAGATTCCGCTTGGGGTCTTCACGTGCGTTACGGGCGTTTCCGGCTCCGGTAAATCCACGCTCATCCTCGACATCCTGTCGCGCGTGCTTTCTTCTCACTTCTACGGTTCAAAGGATCTTCCGGGCGCGCATAAAAAGATCGAGGGTATTCAATTTCTCGACAAGGTCGTGTCCGTGGATCAGTCGCCAATCGGCCGAACGCCGCGCTCCAATCCGGCCACCTACACCGGTGTCTTTACCGCGATCCGCGACCTCTTCGCGGAGATCCCGGAAGCGAAGATGCGCGGATTCGATGCCGGAAAATTTTCTTTCAATGTGAAGGGTGGCGGACGCTGCGAAGCCTGCGGTGGCGACGGGTACGTGCGCATCGAAATGCAGTTCCTCCCGGACGTATACGTGGAATGCACGGAGTGCCACGGCAAGCGGTATAACGAAGAGGCGCTCGAAATCCACTGGCGCGGAAAGAATATCGCGGACGTCTTGGAGATGACCGTGGAGGAGGCTCGTCGGTTCTTCGTGGATCAGCCACTCATCTACGAAAAGTTGACGGTCCTGCACGATGTCGGCCTCGGCTACGTTAAACTCGGCCAGCCCGCGACAACGCTTTCCGGCGGAGAGGCTCAGCGCGTGAAGCTCTCCACGGAGCTCTCGCGACGTGCCACCGGGCGCACGCTCTACATTCTCGATGAGCCGACCACGGGATTGCACTTCGAGGACATTAAGCGCTTGCTCGGCGTTCTGAACGCGCTCGTGGACAAGGGGAATAGCGTGCTCGTCATTGAGCACAATATGGACGTCATTAAATGCGCGGACTGGGTGATTGACATGGGTCCGGAAGGTGGCGTGCGCGGAGGGAAAATTATCGCCGAGGGCACGCCGGAACAAATTGTGAAATCGAAGGTTTCTCTCACGGCAGACTATTTGAAGAAAATCATGTAAGAAAATCTATTTAGGACTTACGCGTTTGGATGCAGAACGAGGAAAAACCGAGCATCGGAGCGACGCGTATACATTATCGCCGAAGCCCTGAGGCTTTTG
>CAZWYJ010000053.1:0-8267 GCA_964638165.1 uncultured Gammaproteobacteria bacterium
CTTTTGGCATGTTCAGCGATTCAAAAGCGAACCAGTCCCAGTCCACTTCCGGATGCCGCACGCGCGAGAATCCGACATGATCAAAAATCTCCATGATCTCACGGATCGCCTGCGTCACCATGTGCAGATGCCCCTTCGGCGGACGCTCTCCCGGTTCCGTCACATCCGCCCAATCCTTCTCCGCGAGCTCTGCATGCGCCGAGGTCGTAAAAATCTTGCGCCGTTCTAAAATCGCAGACTCGCCTTCCACCTTTACCTCATTCGCGCGGGCGCCCACGGCCTTGCGCTGATCCGCCGGAATCGTTCCAAGCTGACGGAGGATCGTCGTCAACTCCCCTTTCCGACCAAGATACTTGGTCTCAATCTCTTCCAATTCCGCCATGGAACCGGCATCCGAAACAGCCTTCAGAAGCCCTAAACGCAATGACTCGATCTGATCCAGCATAATGCTGATATCTTACACGAAATGCGCGATTTTGCCAGTAGGGACACGCCGGTGGCGTGTCCCTACTGGCACCGGTGGCGTGACTCTGATCCACACCCATCCCTGCCCGCAACGCCTCGCGGACTCGGCTTGCGTGGCGGGCGGGCCCGGCCCTTCCCTGAGTACAGGGAAGGGAGCTCGCTATGAAAGGGGTATACGCTTTTGAGAGCCCCTTATTCCGCTAAGGATACGGCGTTGAACCCCCTACCGGACGTAGTGACGCGATGCCCGAAAAAGGATGAATGATATGAGAGAGCAAAAAACGACAGGACCTCTCAAAAAGGATGGATTGCACTGCGCTGGAGCGAAGAAATTCGCGAGCCGTACACAACGGTACGGTGAGCGAATTTCTGAGTGAAGCGCAAGCAAGACGCCTTTTTGAGAGGTTCTCGAAACCGAAACGCTCCGCCCAAGGGATAGATAACCCGAGGACGGAGCGTGACGAAGATTTGAGGGAAGGAAGAGAAACGCCTAGGCGGACCGGAACAACGAGACCTCATTCGGCAGAACCGTGATCTCGCGTGGAAGGATGACCAGGAGCGTTTTGCCACAGAGCAGCGCATGACGCAAGCCGAGCTCCATCATTCCGAGATGGATCCATACCTTCAAGGGGTGTTGCGGCCTGAACAACGGCCAACCTCTTCCGGTAAGGGTCTGCTCCAGATGATCCGACTCGCAACACCGCGAAAAGTTCGCGTATTCCGGAAGGATATTGCCATACAGCCACTGCTCGAGCCGCTTGCCGTTTTCGCACACCCTTTGCGGCGCATACAAGCCATCGCCGAACTGCGAACCCTGCAAGATCCGAAAATCACGCGGGCGATCGGATAGGATGAGCGTCACGTGCGGACAGGAGCACGTCACCTGTTCGTCTTCTTCATACAAACACGTGTTATTCCTCGCACACTCGTCCGCCTCGGATACGCACGCATCCCACACGCGCCAGAATAATTCGATAAGCGTCTGGCGCGCGGCCTTAACCCGTTCCACATCCCGACCGGCTTTCCAAGTACGAAGCAAAGCACTGCAGAGAACCGCATCGGTCAATGGGCGAGCTGTGACAGCAGAAATGCCCGAAGCAGAGCGCATGGACGGCTCGACCACGATGATCTCGCGATCGCCATCCGCATGATCCGGCAGAACGATCACCTGCTCACCTCGGCCAGCGCCGAAGAGCCTCGACGCGATACCGAGCGTATCCTGACAGAATGCAGGGACCGCATCCGTGATCACCGCCTCCGCAACGCATGATCGGACGATCCTTGGACGATCACTACGCTCAAAACATGAACGATCACCGCCAAACCAGCGTCCGCGCAAGAAATCGAACCAAAAGTCCGCCGGCCCATTCGAGTGAGCTTCATGATCCATGATGCGCTCGATCTTCGCACGGAGCTCGCTCAGCGTGCATTGGCCTCCTACCTGATCCGAAAGTGCCGGGTGCAGGCACGCGAGAATGACGGTCGCCTTGTAACGATCCAGCAGTTCAGCGGCATACTTTTTAGCCGCCTCCTGTTCTTGCAATGCACTCTTCAAAGCAGTTCTTTCCATGACAAAAACCTCCCGTTTCTTCTTCCTCACGATTGAGAAGGAGCTAAGGAGGTCTTATCAGGAATCGAAAAAGATTTCAAGCGATGAACCTACCCGAAGAACTTCCACACATCACGGGCCGTGATGAGAATGACGAGCACGATCAAAAGCAAAAATGCAATATTATGAATGACGGCTTCGACATCACGCTTCACCGGCTTCCGGCGGATCGCTTCGACGATTAGAAAGACCGCGCGACCACCATCGAGCGCCGGGATTGGAAGAAAGTTGAGAACCGCGAGATTGATCGAGAGGATCGCCGAAAACTGCAAGAGCGGAAGAATCCCCTGTTTCGCCACCTGACCCGCGAGGACGGCAATGCCGACCGGGCCCGAAACGGATTCGATCGTCTCTCCACCGCCACGGAACAGATCGCGGAATAATCCGACGAAAGCCATCACAACCTGCTTGGTATATTCCCCGGTGACGCGTACGCCGTTCACGATAGCAAGATGAATCGGATATCGAACCCTCCCGGAATCCGCCAGCGATACGCCGAGCGCAACTTTTCCCATACTCTCGACGTATCGAGGGGTGATCGTGAGAACCGTATCTTGCTCAGACCGACGAACCGTAAGCGTGATCGTCGAGGTTCCGTATCCGGCAATCAACTGTTGCGCATCGCTGAGCGTCGCAGGCTCTGCGTCCCCAATCCGGACAATGGCATCCATGGACTGAATGCCACCTTCCGCAGCCACGCTTCCGGGCAAGGTATCAACGATGAGCACCTCCCGTTTATCAATGATGGCGCCGGCCGGAAGATTATCGAGAATTGCGGGAATACCCATCATGAATCCGATGCTCAAAAATACGGCTGCGAGCGCCCAGTTCATAAAAACGCCGGCGGAAATCACGATGAGCCTCTGCCACACCGGACGCGCATGGAGCGCATCCTTATCCCGATTCTCCCCCTCTTCGCCTTTGATGCGCACAAAGCCTCCGATCGGCAACCAGTTTAGTGACCAGATCGTATTCGCGTACGAAGACTGATCGCCCCGCTTCACTCTGCGCCACTTCCCGTCTACGCGAACGAATCCGATCGCTCGTGGCGGAAAGCCGTATCCGAATTCTTCCGCTTTTATTTTGAACAGTCTGGCAGCGAAATAGTGCCCAGCCTCATGGACGAGGATGAGAACGGACAAAACCACGAAGAATGCGATGACAGCGAGCATAACGGAGATCGTAGCAAATAGTCGTAGAGTCGTGAAGCATGTCCCGCCGTGCCCGCCTCTGGCGGGAGCACATCCGAGGGATCGCACAGGGGGGCGCGGATCGCAGGGCGCGAAAATTCACCACGCCCCGCGCGCTCTTTCGTCATCCTGAGCGCTAAAAGACTGCGGAGTACGCAAAGGCTTGCCGCGAAGAGCCTGCCCTGAGTGCACACGAAGGGACCCCTTGGGAGCCGAGCGGCTTCTTCATTTTTTGAGAACCTTCTCAACATCAAAGGGGTCCTTCGCGATGTGATCCCTGCGGACTCTTTTTCTTTAGCGCTCAGGATGACGGAAGTGGGGGCTCGCACCCCGCGATCCATGACTCGCGCTACACTGCCCTCAGGAGCTTTTAAAAAACGATGAGTCGCGACGGGCTGCCTGCCCGCCATTGCTTCGCGCAGGCGATGGCAGGCGGGGAGCGAAGTGAGCCTGTCCCGAGGCTTTTGCGAGGGAACGAAGACGTATGCAACATACGTTGAGGAGTTTTTTGAGTGAAGCCCTAGCGAATCGCGTTTTTTAGAAGCTCCTTTAATAGTCCAACCCGTCCCGTGCCGGTACCCCACGATAGAAATAGTGTTTCACGAGCGTCATGTCCGTCACGAGATCCGCCAGCTCTTTGAAAGCCTCCGGGCAATTGCGCCCGGTGAGAATGACTTCGACCATCTCCGGCTTTCCTCGCAGGAGTTCGACAACATGACCGACATCCAGCATCCCTAAATCCGTGGTCGAATTAATCTCATCGAGGATGATGAGCCGATGCTCCCCTTTCTCAAAAAGTTCCCGGACGATCGCGAGCCCGCGCTCGGCCTCTGCCCGATCCTCGTCCATCACGCCGAAACGAAACTTGTTCGTGACCGGATCAATGCGATCCATCCCCGTGGGATGAAGCGAAACGAGGTCGGCGAAACGCGATGCGAGCACCTCCCGCTCCGCGTAATGCGTTCCGCCTTTGTCGAAGTAGACGAAAGCCACTTTCCAGCCTTTGGCGAGCGCACGCATCGCGGTCCCGAGCGCAGCCGTGGTCTTGCCCTTCCCGTTTCCAGTAAAGACCTGGATGAGGCCGATGGACTTAGGAGATCGAGCGTGGGAAGACATACCCGTAAAATTTCAGACCACAAATTCCAAACTTCAAACAAGCGCGAGCGCTGCGTGTTGGAATGCGTTACTCGAATGTGGTATTTCCGATCGAGATCTTTGATACTGTCGTTTGGAGGTAACACCCTGGCTTTGACACGCCCGGTGCAGGACCATCTGGAACGCCGGATTGATTCGCCCTGAATGTAGACTGATTAATCGAGATCGAACCCTGGACATCATTCGCCACATAGAAGATCGCCCCGCCCAATTCATGCGAAGAATTATTCGCGATCTCCGTTCCGCAGATATTCAAAGCGAAACTATTCCCATCCATGTAAATTCCGCCACCGCTCCCGCCACCCGGCGTTCCGTTCTTTGCCGGATTCATGCCATTGCCGATCGCCTTATTATGAGAGATGACGCTATTGTACACGTGGAATGAGGCGAAGAGTCCGCCGAGAGCTCCGCCGTTCGAGCCGACATTGGCGCGCTCCGAGCTTCCGCCGAAGGTGCTATTCACGATATACGTGGGCCCATAACCCTGCGTCTGGTAGATCGCGCCACCGGCAACATCCGGTCCGGTTGAAATGATCGCGTTCCCGCGAAAAATGCTGTTCACCACTTTGAGGCTCCCGCCGTTCGAGTAGATGGCCGCACCACCGATACCCGCATCCGAAGCCTTCCCGTTCTCAAATACGAGGTTCTGCACCACGAGGCGCGGGTAGAGCGAATTATTGCAATGCGTGTTCAGCCAGCCCAATCCCTCCTCACAAGCGTCCTGATAGAGGATGCGATTCTTCCCTCCCCCGCTCAAAGTGATGAGACCTCCGCCATCAATCACGCGATACCCGTTTGCATCCGGACCCGCCGCGTTCTGAAGTTTAATCTGATGCGGGAGCGTAATCGTGACCGGATCAGGCCCGCAGTTAAAAGTAATGATTCCGCCCTTCTGCACCGCGGTCTCAAAGGCTGTGGCCGTACACGAGGAAGCATCACCCGTCCCCACGATCACATTCGGATGCGAGACGTCTTCTGCCTTTGCCTCCGTAGGAATCGTACAGTTTCCGGACGGATTCCCGGCGCTCAAGGTTCCGCCTTGCGTTCCGAGATTCGCATCATTCGTCGGCGTTGCGATTCCCTGGATAATCGTGGATCGCGAGGCCATAACCCCACCCGGATTAAAATCCGCAGTCGCAGAGATCGGCGAGCCTTCCGGGTAGTCCGTAAAGAAGGCATCCGGAATATCCTGAACCTGTTTTGCCCAATTCGATCCATAAAGGCTCATTGCTAAGGCCTCGGTCTTCACCCAACGCAAAGAACCATCCGCATCAACCGCATACACTTTCGGATCTGTCGTGATCTTCACGAGGTACTTCCCCGGCCGGTATGTAATATTCCCACCGAGCGGAATCGCCGCAAGCTCTGCGTCCGTAATCGTCGTGACCGTATTAAAATTATCAAACCAGCTGAAGTACGTTTTCTCATTTGGGAATACGAGCCGGGTATTCGTATCCGTAAAATAGTAGACGGCTTTGCCGGATGCTTTAATGAGCATCCCCGGGAGGATCGTTTCGGCCCTCACCTGCGCGAATGGCGCTGCGAGGAGAGCGAATGCAAGAAGAAGAGTAAAGAGGCGTCTCATATAAAGACCAGCGTAGCATGAAGAACGATGGGTTCGTAGGGGCGGGTTCCAGACCCGCTCCTACGAACCCACATTCCCCTTCTTCACCCCTATCTCCCTCCCCAACCACTGACTCGCGACCACGGCAGTCGCTGGCTGGATATCCGTAAACCAAAACTGTTGATCCGAATTTGTATTCAATAGACCTCCGCTAGACGCTTCCAATTCATCCATCATCGCCTTTGGTGAGTTGATGATCGTCACGGAGCTCCCCACCTCCTCCGCAATCAAAGGCTGAAGCAAAGGATAGTGCGTGCACCCGAGAACGACCGTATCCGCTCCCACCTCCTTCAACGGAGCAAGGTATCGGGTAATGACGGCCCGCGTCACATCCTCATCCAACCACCCCTCCTCCACGAGCGGCACGAAGAGCGGGCATGCGATCGAGATCACTTCCAATTCCGGACGGGCGAGGCGAAGTGCGTGCTCATACGATCCCGAACGAATCGTCGCGGATGTTCCGAGCACGCCTACCCGCGATGTCGCACAAGATGCGGTCGCACGAATCGCCGGCGCAAGCACATCGAATATCGGCAGAGACGGATATGCCGAACGCAATGCCGGAAGCGCGTACGCAGACACGGTATTGCACGCCACGATCAGAGACGTCGCGCCGTGGCTCACGAGGAATTCCGCATCATCCAGCGCATATCGGATGATCGTCTCTTCAGCCTTGGTTCCATACGGCATCCGCGCCGTATCTCCAAGATAGATAAACGACGTCCGCGGAGCGCGACGAAGCAATTCCTTCACGACCGTGAGGCCACCGATCCCGGAATCAAAAATGCCTAACATAGTGAGAAGTCGTAAAGTCGTAAAGTGAGCGCTTTACGACTTCACAGCTCATAACTTACTGACCCTGAATCATCTTGGCGATCTCGTCGCGCTTCTCCTCCATCACCTTCGCGTCCACGGCCTCGACAATGAGCCGGACGAGCGGTTCGGTATTCGATGCACGGAGCGAGAACCACCACGCGCTAGGTTGCTTGACTCGACCTGCGCCCACGCCGAATTCCATACGAACTCCGTCGAGATCCGATGCGGATGATGCCATGGGCGCATACGTCGCGCGGATCAATTCAAGCGTTTTTGCCACGTCCGCGACCTTAAAGTTAATC
This sequence comes from uncultured Gammaproteobacteria bacterium, assembly GCA_964638165.1. Taxonomy (GTDB): domain Bacteria; phylum Patescibacteriota; class Patescibacteriia; order 2-12-FULL-60-25; family 2-12-FULL-60-25; genus 2-12-FULL-60-25. Next base: position 7,162 of record CAZWYJ010000053.1, read on the forward strand.
TCGCCGCTATATGCATACCTCTTCAATGGCTTCCAGAGTTCCGAGAGCGGTCTCTCCGTTTCCGATAGCTCCTTTAAGAGCAGGAGAAGAGCCAAGTCTCCGGACTCCACGCCCCAGAGCGACCGATGGTAGTAGTGCATGGAAAGCTCCCCGGCGAAAATCGCATTCGAATCACGCAACTGTTTCTTGATAAACGAATGTCCAACGCGCGACATCTCCGTCTTTCCTCCAGCCTTTACGATCTCCTCCTCGACGACCCACGAGCTACGAAGGTCTCGCAAGATCAATGCACCCGGCTCTTGCCGAAGGAGCACGCGCGCAAAAATGACTTCCATCAGATCCCCCGGAATCGGGATTCCTTCTTCATCCACGAATCCGATGCGATCGCAGTCCCCGTCGTACGCGACTCCAATCGCGCACCCCCGTTCCCGGACCATCTCCGAAAGCGCGACGAGCGTTTCCGTTTTCAACGGGTTCGCCTCGTGATTCGGAAACGTGCCATCCATCTCCCAGTACATCGGCACCACATCTATCTGTGACAGACGCTTCATGAATTCCGGTAACACGAAGCCCGCCATGCCATTCCCTGCATCAATCGCAATCTTCATCGGAGCGATGTTCGTCGGATCAATGAATGACATGATGAGATCGAGATAGCGAGGAAGCGTGGTCGCGTCATCCGATATCTCACCCTTGCGCTCGGACGGAACGAATGGCGCATCAGACATGAAGCGCTCTTGAATCCGCTCGAGGCCACTCCCTAAACCAATCGGGTAGACCTGCCCGTCCGCAAACTTGAATCCATTATACTCGGCTGGATTATGAGAGGCGGTCACCATCACACCGAGATCGTATTTTCCTTCTGCCATTCCGATCGCAACATTGAACAAAGGAGTTGAACAAAGACCGATGCGCGTCACATCCACTCCGTGATCCACCAACCCCCGGATCAGAGCCTCTTCGAGTTCCGGAGACGAGGATCGCATATCCCGTCCGATCAATACCCGTTTTGGGTGATAGACGTCGGAAATGGATCGGCCGAGCCGTTCCGCGAATTCGCTATTCAGACCGTCCGCTGCGGTTCCGCGGATATCATAGGCATGGAA
>CAZWYJ010000054.1:0-722 GCA_964638165.1 uncultured Gammaproteobacteria bacterium
GAAACGCATCATACAGCTTTGAAAAATCAAAACCGTCCGAATATGCTCCGTAGGCGTTATAGAATTCGGCACTCGTATTCCTTTCAGCTGGCAGTGCGGATTTTCTTTCCGCTTCCCGATCCGAAACAAATAGAGAAAAATATTTCGCCAAACGAGATATTCGCAAACCGGAATCAAGGCAGACCTTGATAGCTTGTTTTACGTCTTTATCTCTAACGTTTTTCTTTTCCTCGAGCGAAGATCGTAATTCAACAACACTCCGATTCCAGCCCACAAACCGCTCCCCGCCTTCAATCTGCTCTCCTTCGAATGCTTTTTCGAACTCATCTTTTAAAATCAACAAAAAACACTCGAAAGCATCGTTACTGGAAGCGATCGTATCTTGATACCGCGCCTTATACAAATCCGCATTTTTCTCGACTCGTTTCGAAAGCTCGGCGAGTGCATTCTTCACATCTTGCAACGAAACAAAATGCGCGACTTTTGATAGCTCTCCTTTTCCGCGTTGCGGTAGCTCTTTTTCGAAACCATCACCATCTTGAAACCAACGACGTGAAATCGTATTGATCGCTTTGTTCGTTACATAAACACCTCCCAAATTACCATGGAACTCTCCTGCGCATAGCTGACGCATCAATGTTCGAATATCTTCGAAGCGTTTTTCAGATTCAGAAAGCCCCTGTGTCAATCGCTGAATAGCGTCTTCATTATTCTCAATGGCA
>CAZWYJ010000054.1:749-8247 GCA_964638165.1 uncultured Gammaproteobacteria bacterium
GCTTTTCTCGATCTCCAAGAATTTGCCCGTATAATGTTTTCAACAAGGGGTATTCGGACTTCTTGACATCCTTTCCCTGCTTATCGCGAAGAATCTTCATCCGCCTATTCAGCTCACCAACCACCGTGTTATATGTTTCAATGTCTTTCTGCAAAATACAACCCCCATATTTATTAATTGCAAAATTTTGTTTTTCGGATTCCGCAAGTTGCAAATTGCTATCAAGCCCTAAATACCAATCAAATGTTTTCACGTTATCTAAAAACTTTTTCAAATTATCCACAACGCGCGTTACAACTGCCGTTGCCGTGCCATCATCTTTATAAAAATTCTCACGCGTCTGATTAAAACCAGAAAAATACGTAAAGAAGCCATCAAAAGCCGCAAACAGTTCTGCCTCTTCGGGATACTCAATGGCAAGAACTCCAAGTATGCTGGCATCAGTTAATACTTTATATCCATTGGATTTCAAAGTGATTTCCCTCTCTTTTCCTTCCGCATTACGATAGACCTTCCCCGCGTAACGCTCTTTCCATTCTTCGCCAACACTATCAAAATTTCTCGCAAGCGTTTTGCATAATACCTTCTCGGCAGACTCTAACGTCTTTCTGTTCTTTTTTGTATCAGAAAGAAACTCTTTATACCTCTCTGCAAAACCTTCAAACGCCTTCGTGTCCATACGTTCTTTCGAGAGGCCTTCTGCCACAAAGCGCCTATGCAGATCATCCAAAAATGGCTTAATCTTCTGATAATTCGTGGCTACTTCTTCATCTTTTTTAAAAACTTCATTTTTCTTCAAAAACTCCATTGTCTTTCCGACCGGTTTTAATTCAAACTTTAACGTTTTTTGTACTTCGTACAAATTCGTAAAATCCTCAAAGGATTTAAAGTTTTTCTCGTTTTGCATATCTATGATGAATAGACTTGAATAATGAAAAGCCCCTTCAAATCATAAAGGAGCAACGGTGTCGCCCAACAATGCTTACCATCCGGTATAGCTGCGTTGGACCGTTGCCCCTTTCTAATTTCAAGGGGATCGAACGAATGATATGCATATTGTTGGGCGACGATATGCAGTATACAAAATATCAATTTTTGCGCAAGTCCCTTAAAACGTCATGAACGGCAGAACCATGGAAAGGATCATGGAGACAGCCACAAAAATGACAAGCGCTCTCCAGATCGCCTGCTTGATATAGCTTTTCTTCTTATTCTGTTGATGCATAATGGGTAGATAGTAGGTAGTAGATGGTAGATAGGAAATTCCCTACCTACTACCTACTACCTACTACCTACCACCTACTCACACCAATCCCTAGCTCCTCCGCTTCAATACTTTGATGAACGCATCCGACGGGATATCCACCTTCCCCTTTCCCATGGCCATCATCTTTGCCTTTCCTTTCTTCTGCTTTTCCAGAAGTTTCATTTTACGCGTCACGTCTCCGCCGTACAAGTAGCCGGTGACATCCTTTCGATACGCCGCGAGACGTTCCGAAGCGATCACCTTGGCACCGATCGAAGCCTGAATCTTGATCACGAACTGCTGACGGTTCAGCGTCTCCTTGAGCGTCTCAACAATTTCCCGACCACGACGCTGCGCCTCGGACTCGTGGATGAGCGTGGCGAGAGATGGCACCACATCCTCAGCAACCAAAATGTCGAGGCGAACGACCTTCGTGGGACGAAATTCCGCAACTTCGTAGTTCAGCGAGGCATAGCCCTGCGTGGCGCTCTTCAGGCGATCATAAAAATCCACGATCACGGAAGCGAGTGGCATCTCAAAATGCATGATTGCACGCGTGGGATCCAGCCACTCCGTGGTCAGGAAGAGACCTCGGCGATCCGTCACGATCGTCATCACGCTCCCGAAGTGCTCCGACGGCGTCACGATATCCACCTTGGCCCACGGCTCTCGCGTTTCGCGGAGCGCGGACGGATCTGGGTAGTCCAAGGGCGAGGTGATCGTTTCCTCCTCGCCGTTCGTGCGCGTAATTTCGTAGGCCACGGACGGCGTGGTCACGATCACGTCAAGATGATGCTCGCGAAGCAGGCGTTCGGTCACAATCTCCAAGTGAAGCATGCCGAGCATGCCACAGCGGAATCCAAATCCGAGCGCGGAATGGTGCTCTGGCTCAAAGGACAGCGCCGCATCATTCAATCGCAACCTATCCATGGCGTCACGGAGCCTGTCGTAATCATCCGCAGCTTTCGGGAATATCCCGGCATAGACCATGGGTTTCACCGTCTTGTACCCCTCAAGCATCTTCGTACGCGAAACGTCCTTTGCGAGCGCCACCGTATCGCCAACGCGAACCTGGGAGATATCCTTTAATCCTGTCACGATGTAGCCGATTTCTCCCGTGCCGATTGCCGGGGTCTCGCGCAGGGCCGGATTCAAAAATCCCACCTCGAGTGCTTCGCCTTGCGCCCCTGTTGCCATAAAAATGACGCGATCGCGCTTTGTGAGCACGCCGTCCATAACGCGAACATACGCGATCACGCCACGATAGTCGTCGTACTTCGAGTCAAAGATGAGAGCGCGCGAGGCGTCATGTCCGCCACCCTTTGGAGACGAAACGCGATGCACAACTTCCTCGAGCACGCGGTCAACGCCTTCTCCGGTTTTTCCGGATGCCGTGAGGATCTCATCACGCGTGCAACCGATGAGCTTCATCAACTCTTCCGCGCGACGCTCCACATCCGCATTAGGAAGATCGATTTTATTCAAGACCGGGATAATCTCCAATCCCTGCTCAATTGCCAAATAGAGGTTCGCAATAGTCTGTGCCTGCACGCCCTGCGTGGCATCCACGAGGAGGATCGCGCCCTCAACCGCTGCGAGCGAACGCGACACCTCGTATGAAAAATCCACGTGCCCAGGCGTATCAATGAGGTTAAGCTGGTAGGTATTTCCGTCCGCTTTTGACGTATACGCCATGCGCGCGGGCTGAAGTTTGATCGTGATCCCGCGCTCCTGCTCGAGATCCAGGGTATCCAGCATCTGCTCCTTGATGTTCCGCTTATCAATGGTCCCCGTCACCTCAAGCAAACGATCGGCAAGCGTGGACTTGCCGTGGTCAATGTGTGCAATGATACAAAAATTCCTAATGTGATCCTGATTCATGTTTGTAAGAACAGTAACGGGGACGGCCGATGACCCAACGATGCATCATACAGATCTGTCGCATATCAATATAGCTCCGCATGAGTACCGATGAGCAGAAAGGTTGCCGTTTCTCCAGAGAGTCGGTAGATGGCACGAATGTCGCCGGTGATGTTGATACTCCGGCATCCCGGATACGCACGTCCGACCGCATGATTTCGTAAGATCGGATGGAATGGATCAGCGAAAAAACGGTGAGACGCACTTCGAACGCCGAGCGGGCATTCCGTGGCATCTTACGAAACCTTTTCGTGAATGTATGATGGAACGCGACCTTCATGCTTTTTGCTTCACGTATCGAAGCGCATCTTCCGCGTTCGAAAATTCTTGCGACAGATTCTTTTTCGCATCCGTATCAGCAAGCGCCTTTTTGAGGAGTTTCGCCGATGCCGCACGAAGTGGCGGGTCTTCCTCAACGAGACGGACGCCCAGCGAACCATCTGCGAATGCCTTTACGGCCATCTTGAGTACGGCGGCGAACGGGATACCTTGTGCCTTCGCCTTCCGCAATGCCCGATCCTTAAGCGCCTTATCCATCGTAAAAATGACTTGGCTCATCATATAGCTTTAAACTATATCTCCGATGCGCTCATGTCAAGTTCAGCGCAGGGGCCGAGATGACGAAAAACAACAGAGCTCGGCATCCTGACGAAAACCGTCAAGACACCGAGCTACTGGAGGAGAACGAAGAAACAGAAAGTGCGCTATGCGGAAACGGGAGCTCTTCGACGTGCGAAGACCTTGCTCGCCTTCCATTCGAGGAGCGCAGCGCCTGCGCCCATGATCGCTCCGGCAAGCACGTAGACCGTGCGCTGCGCGAGCGTGAGGGACGGATCCCAGAAGAGCACATACGCCGCATAGCCACCAATCATTCCACCCGACCCGCACATCATGCGCTCATCGGAGTGAATGAACGCGAGCAGACGTATCACGCACTGGATGACGTACGCTACCGTCTTGAAGATCCACCCGCACAGCGGGAAGATGTAGAGCCAGAGCGTAGCGAAGAAAAAGAAAATCTCGAAGCATCCTCCCACGATCCATGACACGACGTTCCGGAAGTCCAGCTCGACCTCCCTGTACCCGGCATCCCGAAGTTGCCTAGTGGCAATTTCCTGCTCCTCGACGAAGAATTTGCTCCCTGTAGTGAAAAACGCATTCTGACGACGAGCCCCGAGCTGCGCGACACCCTCTGCTACGCTGGTAGCAAAAGACAGGAGCACGCTCAAAATCACGAGAGACCATACGCAGCACGTGACCACGGACATCACATTGCCGTCCGGATCACGCTCCGCCATCAACGCGCTCACGAGGAAAAACGTTCCACCTCCCCAGACCGGCGAAGAGATAATGATGAAGGAATAGTGCCCCTTCGCCCATGCCATGATCCCGTGCCAAAGATGGCGGGATATCTCACCGATAAGCCCCGTAGCGATGCTACAGACCTCCCGGAACTCATAGGCCAAGTACCCGGCCAGGAATCCGATGGGGAAAGCTACCCACAGGTGGGAGAGACCGAGAACGAACGTCGTGATGCAGAACGCAGACCCACCCGCAGCACCAGCCAGGGCGATCTTGAGCCAATCTCGCATGAAACCCTCTCTTTCCGCACAATTTTGATGGAATGTGCGTTTCGTATATACAGAAAAAAAGCGGAAATGTCAATCACGACAGACGAAAAACCCTCCCAATCTATCCTGATGCTCATCAGGGTAGAAATCGGAATGCCCCTGCGGGGCGACGCGGGGGCGAAAAGAACGACGCGGGGCGTCGCCCTCTGCAGCGACGCGGGGTCAACGGGCGACGCGGGGCGTCGCCCTCTGCTACACCCCCTGCGCCTCGCTGGCGCTTTCCGCGACCTTGGCGCGACGCCACACGCGCCGCCGAATGGTCTCTGATAATTCCTTCCATTCCGGAGAACGAAGGAGGATGGCGATTCCGATGAATCCCGCGCATCCGACCATCGCCGCACAACCGGCCTGAAGCACAACCTGCCACAGCGTGCGCAATGGAATCCACGTACCGATCATCGTGCGAATGAGATACGCGGATGTCATTAACACGATTGAGCCCAGAATGGCAATTCCGTACGATGGAAGCAACATGCGCAAACCGAGAGATCCTGTTTTCCGGCGCAACTGCCAAAACATCAGCCCGATGCCAAACCATGATGCGAGCGAAAATGCCAGTGCCAATCCCGCGACGCCGAAACGACCGTATAACTGCCACGCGAGGAAGAGGTTCGCGACTTCCATGGCAACGCCGATGAAAAACGGACGCCACGTTTCTTGCAATGCGTAAAATGCGCGGGCATACAGCGGATACAACGCCTGAGGGAGAAGAGAGAAGGCGAAAATCGCCAGCGCATCAGCCGTCCGGATGGTCGCATCCCAATCAAAGGCACCGGCGCCAAGGAGGATACGGACGATCTGCGCACGAAGGACGATGAGGAGCGCCGCGGACGGAAGGATGAGGAACAAAATCATGCGCGTGGCATCGTGAAGCGCCTGACGAAAGGCCGGCGCATCATTCGATGACGCGTGACGCGACAATTTCGGGAACGCCGCAACGGCAAAAGAGATCGCGAAGAGTCCGATCGGCACGTACTGGAGATTCATAGCGAAATTTAGAACAGTGACCGATCCCTTACTCAATGAGGACGCAAAGGCCAGAATCACGATCAAATTCACCTGCGCCACGGCAAGACCGGCCGTCCTCGGTGCCATCAGAGCGAGCATCCGGCGCACGCCACTGTCCCGAAACGTCGGCGCGTGCCAAAAACGCATCCCGAGTCCCTTCGCAACGAAGTACTGAACCGTAAAATGGAAGAGCGCACCGATCACAACGCCCACGCCGAGTCCGATGATACCGAGGAATGGAACGAGCACGACCGCGCCGAAAATGATGCCGATATTATAGAGAACCGGAGCAAGGGAAAATGCGAAGAATCGCCGCATGGACTGCAAAACGCCACCCATGACCGCTGAGAGCGCCAAAAAAAATGTGGAGAACAACATGATGCGCGAGAGCGCAATCGTTGCCTGAAGCTTTTCGCCGGAGAATCCCGGAACCGTGAGCGGAACAATGGCCGGAGCAAAAAGGAATAAGACGAGGCAGGCCACGCCCATGACCACGCTGATCACGGAAAGCACGCGACCGGCAAGCCTCCACATTTCCTCTTTGGTCCGCGTTTCCAGATACTCCGTAAAAATCGGGATGAACGCCGCGGAGAGTGCTCCGAGAATAACAAGGTTGTACAAAAAATCCGGAATGCGAAAAGCCGCGTAGTACGCATCAAGTACATCACCGGCTCCGAACGTGGCGGCGAGGATGCGGTCTCGGAGGAGGCCGACGAGGCGCGATGCCAAAGATGCCGCGCCGATGACGAATGCGGCGGCTGCCACGCCATCCGTTTCTCGATGCAAAAGTTTACGCAAAAAATCCAGCATGTTTACGATGGCTTCTTCGGATCCGTCTTGGGTCCGTCTCCGCCCATCTCATACGAGAACGGCGTCTTGTGGCGATAGGGACCGAAGAATTTCATGCGGAGATCCGTGGAGAAATAAATTGCGAGCGTCTTGATCCACCCGTCCCGCTCGAAGCGACGAATGGATGTTCGGATGGCGGACGGCTTCGTGAGAATACCGAAACGAAATCCGTGCGCATGCGCGCGCTGGGCGTACTCATGGTCTTCGGCGAAGACGACCGTCTCATCAAATCCGCGGATCACGCGATGCACGCTCCGACGAGCGAACATGCAAAATCCCGGCGCATGCGGAAAGAAGTTCTGCGTGAGCCTGGCATACCAGTTATAGGCATTGTACCCGGCGCGATACACGAGTTTGCTCGAAAGCGGTGCAATGTCCGGTGCCGCCACATCCAATCCCCGCTCTTCGAATTCGCTCACCGCATCTTCAAGAAATCGGGCGTTCGGAAACTCCACATCCGCATCTAAAAATAGAAGGATCTCTCCCTCAGCCACCTCCGCTCCGTGATTCCGCCCCTCACCCGCCAATCCGCCACCAACAACCTTGTACCCGAAGGAACGCACAATCTCCTCGGTCCGATCAATGGATCTTGGAGAATTCGCCACGATCAGCTCATACGACTGAAAACGTTGCGCATGAAGAGATTCGATTAAACGCGGAATGGCTGTTTCCTCGTTCAGCGTTGGAACGACGATGGAGAGAAGCGTCATACGATTGAAGCGAGTACGCATACGCGCCACAGCGCAATACCGGCCGCCACGGACACGTTCAGAGATTCCTTCACCCCGACCTGCGAGATCTCTACGATAGCATCGCAGCGCGCCATTTGCATCTTCGAGAGCCC
>CAZWYJ010000055.1:0-8207 GCA_964638165.1 uncultured Gammaproteobacteria bacterium
GATGCGGACTACGTTCATCCGGATACAGTAATCGAGCGAAACTTCTTCCTGAAAAATGGCGGGGATGGCATTGACCTCTCATGGAGCGAAATTGGAATTCGAAACAATGTCATTATCGCAAGTCTGGATAAAGGCGTGAGCGTAGGCGAACGGTCATTTCCGAATATTACCAACAATGTCATCGCTGATTGCGCTATCGGTATCGCCATCAAAGACCAGTCGCGTGCGAATGTCCGCGAGAATACTCTCGTTCAAAATCAAACGGCTTTTTCGGCGTATCAAAAGAAAGCATGGTTCGGGGGAGGAGAGGCCGTGCTCACGAATAATGCGCTATGGGAAAATAAAAATGAGCTTTCTCAAGATTCATTTTCCGCATTCAAAGTTAGCGGAACGCTCTATGAACGCCCATCCATATACGATGGTATTCCGGATGCGTGGGCACGAGAATTGCAGGCATATACCGACGGATTCGCGAATTCGGAACTTCAAACACCGAATATAAAATAACCCCTGAATGACGAGGTCTGCTACTAAAAATTGGGTCTATTTGCTATTAGAATTCCTGCGCCCGCCCACGTGTTGACTCCAATCCTCCCAAACGGCATCATAGAGAGTGCATTTATTCTTATTCTCCATGCTCGCATCATTATGAAAGCGAAAATTGTTTCTTTCATCGCAGCTTTGGCAACGATTTCAACATCGTTCTTGCCATTCGCCGCGAATGCCGCCGCGCCGGATACCCAGGCCATCAGCCCTGGCGATCTCATCAAGTGCGCCTCTCTTAGCTCCGTGTACTACTTTGCACCGGACGGAAAGCGCTATGTGTTCCCGAATGAAAAAACCTACTTCACATGGTACACAAACTTCGATGACGTAAAAACGATCAGTGACAAGCGCTGCTCCACACTCCCCCTCGGCCGTGGAAACGTCACCTACCGCCCCGGCGTCAAAATGGTGAAGATTACAACGGATCCTCGCACCTACGCCGTGGAGCGCGGTGGCATTCTCCGTCACATCACGACCGCCGAAATCGCCGAAACGCTCTTCGGACTGAGCTGGAAAGATCGCATTGACGATGTCCCGGATTCATTCTTCTCCAACTACAAGATCGGAACGCCGATCGATACTTCGTCGCAATACAACCCGGCATCCGTAATGGCCGCGACGGTCACGATCATGGCGGATAAGTCCTTCGATGATACGATCGCCACGGTTTCCATTGGCGATGTCAGCGCCGGATTCGTTCCGCTCACGCTCACGGTGAAGAAGGGTACCCGCGTGACATGGGTCAACCGCGACATCAAGGAGCATCAGGTCAAGGGAGCAAATTTTGACTCCGGTGTCCTCGCCGCGGATGCGGATTACTCCTACACATTCAACGCCGTTGGAAGCTTTGACTACGCAGATCCGCTCGCGCCAACCATGACGGCCGTCGTGAACGTCGTGAACTAGATCAACACAAAATGACAAAACGCCCCGATAAACATCGGGGCGTTTTTATTTGCTATAATGAGCCCCATGAGACAGCAGGGCTTTTCACTTATTGAGCTGCTCGTTGTTATCGGAATCGTCGGGCTCCTGGCAACCGTAGCGATGGTACAAATAGGCACATCGCGAGAAAGTGCCAGATTCGCAAAAGCAAAAGCGGGAAGCGCTCAAATGCATAGAGCGATTGGTGATGATGCCGTCCTCGTATGGAATTTTGACGAATGCTCTGGCACGACCGCATACGATCAATCGGAAAAAACGAATAACGGAATAATTACGAATGGAGCATGGTCAACGGATACGCCAAGCGGACAAGGATGCTCTCTGCATTTCAACGGGACGGGATACGTTGATAGTACGTCCGTGGCGCCAAATATTTCTCGAAGAAATTTTTCAGCCTCCATCTGGTTTAAAACGACTGCAACCGGAGACCAAAAATTTATCTATAACGGCGCCCCCGCGTGCTATCTCCAGATTATGAACGGTTTCATGCGTAACTGTCTTAGCAACACCGTTCTCGGCACGAAACGCATTGATGACAACAAGTGGCACTTCGCAGTGATCGTCGCGGATAATACTTCCGTTCGAATATATCTTGACGGAGATGCAAAGCCACAGATAACGGCGCCCGTGGCAAACGGAACAGATGCGAATATTTTTCGGATTGCCGGTTGGCCAAGTAGCGGATGGTATAACTACCACGGATTACTAGACGAACCCCGTGTCTATAACCGTGCACTCACGGCGCAGGAAACGCAAAGACTGTACGCGGAAGAATCGAGAGAACACGAACGCGTAGCGAAAAAGTAAGATAGACCCGCCCGCCTCATCAAGAAAATTTTTCATACACGAAAAAAGCTCGTAACATCATAACCGACACCCGTATCGTCCCTTTTCAAATAGAAAGCCCCTTTCGCATCAATCACGTAGAACGCGACCTCACGCCCTGCTATACTAGCTACCGATATGAAGAAGGGGTATTCAAAAATAGTATCCAAGCGCTCGTACTCGATTAAAGAGATCGCGATGAACGCGAATCGCATCCGACAGAGCATTATCGAGATGCTCCTTGCGGCAGGAAGCGGGCACAGCGCCGGCTCCCTGGGAATGGCCGATGTTTTTGCCGCGCTCTATTTTTCCATCGCGAATATCTCTCCGGAGACGCGCAAGAACCCTGACCGCGATCGCATCGTGCTCTCGAACGCGCACATCTGCCCCGTCCTCTACGCCACGCTCGCGGAACGCGGATACATACCGCGCGCGGAGATCATGACGCTTCGCAAGTTTGGATCGCGCCTGCAGGGGCATTCGAATAACCACTACGCGCCGAACCTTCCGATCGAAACGAGCGGTGGCCCGCTCGGGCAAGGCATTTCACAGGCCGTTGGCATGGCCATCGCTTCGCACATGAACCACGGCATGAACAGGGTGAGAGCGAAAACGAAAAAGCCTCTTCCGACATGGCACACGTGGTGCGTCATTAGCGATGCCGAATTGAACGAGGGCCAAACATGGGAAGCGCTTATGCTTGCCGCAAAGCTCAATCTCAATGAACTCACCGTATTCGTGGACAGAAACAATATCCAACTCAGCGGGAACACCGAACGGATCATGCCGCTCGAACCCCTCGCGGACAAATTCCGAGCATTCAACTGGAGCGTGATTGACATAGACGGACACAATCTCAAAGAGATCATTGATGCCGCACGAAAGGCGCGCGCCATCTACGAAAATCCGACCGTGATCCTGTGCCACACAACTCCGGGCAAAGGCGTGGACTTCATGGAGAACGACTTCCTCTGGCACGGAAAACCACCAAACGCCATGGAAAGCGAAATCGCACTCCGAGAACTCCGCACCCTCGGCAAGAGGATCGCCACGGAGCACACGTAAGGGCGACGCCCCGCGTCGCCCATCAGCAAGACGCCCCGCGTCGCCCATCAGCAAGACGCCCCGCGTCGCCCTAGAGAAGTGCGACTCAAGGAGTCGCCCCGACAGTCTCTCCTGTATCGTCCCAGAAAGAACGCGGGACATCGCCCCGACAGCCCCCCCCCTATGCTCAACCCAAACCTCTTCGATAAAAATGTGCAACGCGTCCCCACCCGGAACGGGTACGGCGACGGATTGATCGCGCTGGGGAAAACGGATGATCGCGTCGTCGTGCTCACCGCAGACCTCTCCGAATCCACCAGGGTGGACGGATTTGAAAGAGCGTATCCGGATCGTTTTATCGAATGTGGCGTGGCGGAACAGAATATGATGGGCGTTGCCGCGGGTTTGGCGCTCACCGGAAAAATCCCGTTCGTTTCGAGCTACGCCGTGTTCTCGCCGGGGAGAAGCTGGGATCAATTGCGCGTTTCCGTGTGCTACAGCAAGGCGAATGTAAAAATCGCCGGATCGCATGCCGGACTCTCCGTGGGCCCGGACGGTGCCACGCATCAAGCACTCGAAGATATCGCGATCACGCGCGTGCTCCCCGACCTCATCGTGGTCGTGCCCTGCGATGCCGAAGAGACGAAGAAGTGCACCATCGCTTCCGCGAAGATCAGCGGACCCGTGTACTTCCGCTTTGCCCGTGCTGCTACGCCGGTCATCACACTTCCTAAGACGCCATTCGCCATCGGCAAGCATGAAGTCTTCCGCGAAGGGAAAGACGTGACCATCGCAGCTTGCGGCCCCCTGCTCTACGATACGCTGATTGCAGCAGGAGAACTTGAACGCCGAGGGATTTCCGCAGAGGTTCTCAACTGCCACACGATCAAGCCATTTGATGCGGACACGCTCGTTCAAAGCGTGCAAAAAACCGGATGCTGCGTGACCGTGGAAGATCACCAGATTACGGGAGGACTCTTCGGCGTCGTGAGCGAGACGCTCGCACGACGCCTCCCATCCCCGATCGAACCGATCGGGATGCCGGATGCATTCGGGCAATCCGGAGAGCCCGGAGAGCTATTCCGCGCCTATGGCATGACCTCGGACGATATCGTCAAAGCTGTGATGCGCGCCATCAAACGACGGGGGAAGTAAAAATAAATCAGCTTAGAGCCTGTTCAGGATCTTGGAGGCGTGGATAGCCAGTTTTTAGACTGACTGTCTTGACATTTTGATGAAAATACGTCAAAAATACCTTTGCTCTTTCTTACAACTTTGATCGCACCCACCCTACGGAAAGGCAGGCCATCATGGCACACCCGCACGTTCTCACGCCTTCAAAAGAAGGCTACGTCTTCGCGTCCCAACTCGATGACGGACGTGAACAATTTCTGGCAGAAGTCGTCGAACAAGCACTTCGATCCGGCGAGCGAAGTCCGGAAGACTTCATCCGTCACTTCTCCCCCCTCGCTATCATGACAGCGCTCAGGGATCGGCCGGACCTCCGGGCGAAAATCCTCGTGGCGACCATCGGGCTCAAGCCCAAGATGGCTGCGCGGAAGAGCATTGCAACGGCGGCCGAAGACCTTCAGTTCACGCTCGACGAGAGCGAGACAAATGCAGAGACGATCATGATGGCATTCGACCCGGACGATCGCGTTCGGTTCCTGCCTCATGCCAAACTCTGGACATTTGTGACTGAAGGCGAGTTCTGGAATCGCGCTCGGGATAACGACGCGTTCGAGCAAGGGCGCGTGCTCACCGCATACGTTCTCGAACGAGGGCTCGCGCACAACCTCCTCTCCCTCCGGGACGTCGTACTCCCGGTCGCCATCAAATCGGTTCGGAGTGATCTCACGACAGATGTCCTCTGGGACATCGTCCGCACGGCTCTCGAGATCAAGGAGAAGTTCTCCTACGAGCACTTCCTCGACGCTGTCCCCATAGACACGCTCACGCGAAATGTTCCGCTCTGGACATTCTGGGAGCAGATCATCACCCAGAACATCGTCCAAAAGCATGGCTTCTCCGAAGGGATTTCGATGAGCCCGCCTCCGTCCGTCGTGGACGACGAGGAACCGTGGGAAGACGTGTCAGCACCCGATGCCATACCGGAAATCGTGGAGGCGGAGGTCCATCCCGTCGCATCCGTGTCCACGGACGACTCCGGTCCGGAGGTCTCCATTGACGGAAGCGAGAGTATATCCCCTCCGGCGCCGTCATTTCCTCCACCCAAACCGGACATGAGAGACATTTTCGCGGCCGAAGAGGTCGAGGTCGCTGTCATGGATCCGCGCACCGTGGGTATCATTGCAACCCTCCGAAGCGATGTCGGACTCCAACTCTCCGCCGTGAAGGAGAGTGACGATCTACGCTCGGTCCTGCTTGCGGCATTGCTGGAAATCGCTCCGGATGAGTACAAGCCGGAACAATTCTCGGATGCAACGGACAAGCTCATTGCAAAACCGCTACTCCGACACCTCGAAGGTCGCAATCCTTCTACGGCGAGCAATCTCCGGACCCTCCTGAATGACCTCCAGGTCACGTCTTCCGTGGGGCTCAATCCGGACCCGAATGCCCGACCCATCCCGGTAAGTAGCCCGCGTAGCGCCCCGCCCAAACCGCCGTCCAGACGCCGGTAACACCAGTAGCAGATCAAAGTTCCTCGTAAAAAGCTCACCCCGTAGATCCGCTTCTTGGATCTGCGGGGTGTTCGTTTTTTACCAATGTGTCCCCCTCTTGAAGTCCGTTAAAAAAGGATGAGGCTAGTAGGGGCACGCCGCCGGCGTGCCCCTACCAGCTCCCGCCACCACCGCCGCCAAACCCTCCGCCCGATCCCCCTCCGCTAAATCCCGATCCCCCGGATCCGGCGCTCGACGGAGGCGTGAAGGCCTTTGCCATGGACGACTCAAAACCATGCATCGCGTGGAGGAAGATGAGCGCATTCATATTTCCATGGTATCCGCTCACATAATCCGGATCAGGAATATTCAATCCTTTGAATTGCTCCGCCCACTTTTCTTCAACGCCGAGCGCGATCGCGTAGGGAAGAAAAGCATGGAACATCTCCGGCTTAACCGCAGGCGCATTATGGAATGCCAGACGATCTTTCTCCGTAACGGAAAGGAACCATTTGAATCCTTCGACTTCTTCGAGTGCAATCGCTCCTTCTTTGGTCTTCTTCGGCATGAACCATCCAAAGATCGCGATGATGGCACCGGATAGGACGAGTGCGACTGCCCACACGATTTCCATATGGAGAGCGACGGCCGAGAACACCCCGCAGAATCCCGCAAGCCCGGCGCCCGAAAGCCATGAGGCGCGGACATTATTAGGATTGCGACCGAAAAAGCCCTTTGTCCGAAGCGTGGCCATGACGGAATTCTTTGCCGACGAAACAGACTGATAGTACGTCTTCTTCAAGGAATCCAAAGTCACCACATTCAAACCGCCCGCATCAAACCCCATGCCGTCAAAGAGCGTCCGCTCATGCGGGAGGAGCGCATCATCCGCTTCGCGCTTTTTTTCAAAGCTGTATGTCACGGATGTTCCAAGCAAACCCTTCTCCTCTCCGTAGAGGATGCGGAGATACCCTCGACGAGCCAAATCAATGATTGACGCCGTGACGGAAGACGGCTGTGCGGACTGGTGCTTCAATCCGTTCATCTCCATGGGCGTGAGCCCGCGCGGAGGTTCGTACTGCGGGACAACCGTGCCTTTACCTTCCGGATCCTTGCCGTCCCGACGCCAGAGCACGTACATCGTAATCGCGACAATGAATGGCAGAGCGAGGATGCCATTATCAAACAAAAATTGCTTGATGCGATCCATGACTGTCATTTCTTTGATGAGGCCCTTTGGGAAAGAGAGAACCGCGGTCACCCCCTCGCCTGCGAGAAGTTCACGATCCGAAACGAACCACGTCACATTTCCCTGCGCCTTGATCTCGCATCCCTCCTCCGTGGATCCGTAGATGCCAGTAAAACAAACGGATTTCGCAGACGGCGCATCAAATCCCTCCGGACCCCGAACGGCAACGGATGCCGACGTGATCGGAACATCCCAGCCATTTCCGGTCACATTCCAGTACAGCTCATCATGATCGTCGAAGCTATTGATGGCGCGATCCGTTTCATACGTGATCGCATACACATGCTTCCCGACGACCATCTTATCCTTATCGCCGATCTTGATGCGCAAATCCGGAGACCGCGATTCGATGACGTATGGGACGCTCTCGCCGTCCATCGTCACGCTCACGAGTGTGAGATGGAGACGATAGGCTCCGCCGTTTCGCGAGTACCGGTCCGGAATGTAACGGAAGATTCCATGCTTCTCTTCAGGAAAAAAGTACGTAATTGTTTCCGTCACCCGAAGCGTCCGATCCGCCTTGACCTCTGCCGCGACCTGGAAGGCGAAGATCATCTCATTCGCATTCACAGTACCCTCTTCGCTTTGCGCCATGGCCACGGATGGCGCTATAACGCTCATCCCGAAGATAAAAAGAGAGAAGATCAGCGAAAAATGGAGCTTTTTCATACAAAGACAGTATAGCAAGCGCGGGAGAAGTCAATAAGACGCACCCATCGCGTTAAACGCGACCTAACCCTGCCCGCAACGCCTCGCGGGCTAGGCTTGCGTGACGGGCGGGCCTAACCCATCCCCTCCCTTCCATACTATCCGCACCCACCCCTAACCCCTCCCTTAGCCTCGCTTCGCTCGGACAAAAGGGAGGGGAACTCTCAAAAGGTGGTTTTGCATATACCTTTCAGAGAAAGCTCCCTTCCCTTTTAAGCTGTGAACCCAAAAACTCATTTTCTTGTTATATAAGCGAAAAAGAGCACTTG
>CAZWYJ010000056.1:0-8021 GCA_964638165.1 uncultured Gammaproteobacteria bacterium
TGGGTGTGGATGAGAGAGAGGATGGGGGGTGAGTCTCGTCAAGGCAAGGAAGAGAGGGATGGGTAGGGATGAGAAGAGAGAGTAATCACGTCACGTTCTACGGGGAGAGCCGTGATCAAGGATACCAAAAAGGGCGGGAAAACCCGCCCCACTGATACTGCTACTGCTACCGCCCCCTACAGCCAAAACGTGGGAATGCTCTTTCGACTCAACAGATCTACGACGTGGAATGAGGAGACACCCGAAACCAAAACTTCTTGATAGATATGAAATGTCTGTTCGGCGATCGCGGTCCAGCGATGCTTGGCCTGAACACGATCATAGAGCGCTTCGCCCATGTTGGCACGTTCTGATTCGGTCATATCGAGGAGGTTTTCCATGGCGCGGGAAAGCGACGATGCATCATTTACGCGAACGATGAGCGCATCATGCCCTGTAATATCGGTATTCTCCGGAATATCCGAAACAATGACCGGCTTTTTATACGACATGGCCTCCAGAAGCGCGATTGACATCCCCTCATTTGTGCTCACGACAGCGTGCGCGAGCGCATGCGCCTGCAAGGCGCGCAAATCGTCCCCGCGCTGCTCTCCGACGAGTTTTACGTGCGGGCACGTCTCCGCGAGATCGCGAAGAGACGCCGCGTACGCGTCCGTAAAGGAGGAACCGCCGATCACCACGAGCGGATGCGCGGCCGCGAGCTCCGGGCGACGCTTCGCGAGGAGCGTATGCGCCTCAATGGCGACGTGAGCATTCTTGTGTGGAATGAGGCGGGCAACCAGAGCGAAGTACCCCTGCGGACGCAAACCAAAATCATTGAGACGCGAGGCGTCACCGATAGGAAGCGTGCGCACGCCATTCGGAACCGTGCTCGTCTGCGCATCATACGCGTTCATGCAGTAGCGACTGATCTCATCCGAAACCGCAATGGTGCGATGCGCAAAACGACAGGCACACCACTCGCCAATGCGAAGCATGGCCTTGGCAAAAAATCCCCACTTGGCATGCTTACGATCAATGCAATGAAAGGTCGCGATGACCTTTGCCTTCGGATGCATGAGACGCACGAATCCCGCGAGGAGCGCAGGGCCCACGCCGTGGAGGTGAATGATGTCTGGATGGTCGCGTCGCGCCAGCACGATCGCCGTGAAGGTATGCGTGATGGCGTCGAGGTGCTTGGTATGGAGTCCGTAGCTCCAGCGACGCTCAATGCCACATGCCGGATTCGTTTCGCCCACATACCACTGCCGATCAAAGGAAATCACGCGTACGCCAAAACGCACGAGCTCGGTCGCGAGTTCTTCAACGTGGCGTTCAATCCCGCCGGAAGACGACGGAATCCCCTTGTGCCCGATCATGGTGACAATCATAGATGAATGTTTTTCAGGGCGCTCAATACAAGCAAAAAGCGCGAACCGCTTGAGAAACCCTGGAAACAACCCACCGTAACAGAAATCACCAAAAATGTCAAGGGCGGATGACAAATCCCGTATTCTAATATCAATGCACCACCCCTCGACCCCTTTAAAACACCAGTCAATTGCCCATTAGGTCGCCCGTATTCTAATGACGCCTTTAGGCCTTTGAGGGGTATCGCTGGAGCTTTCCCCTCCTCGCAGAAAATCGCGTCAAAATCCCTAGACAAAACTGCTGATTCCTGATATATACGAGCCACCTCATAGCATATCCGTGTCGGATAGTGCCATTTTCTAAGGAGGTCGTACCGTGACAGAACCGAAGATCACACTTATCACCCGGAAACGACCCAATATCAGCATCCACGAGGGAACCCCGAATGACCTGGAAACGAAACTGGAAAAAGTCGGGTACAAGCTCGTCTCTAGCACGCCGCTCGTTCTCGGCCTGAACTTCGCCGAGCATCTCTGGGCATACGGCGCCATCGAGGAAGCGCCGAGCGGAAAGGTTCGGACGCACATCTGGGAATGCCGGGTCGAACCGGCGTCGATGGGCGATCGAAGATACGGTCTCGTCATCGAGGCTCGCAGGCAGATCACGCCGAAGAACGGCGAAGAGGACACCAGACACCGCGTGGCCATCAGAGCACTCACCGAAGGCGAGGCCGTGATGGTGATGTACGGCCAGGTCATCACCGTCTGGAAATCTGAAATCCACATCTGGGCGCCACCTGATGCGGACATCGATGAGGAAAATCCGCGACCAAAGGAGGACGACGAGGAGGCGACCATGACCAACTCCAGCGAAGAGGCTTCGGCCGACGGACGTGGCATAAGGCCTTCGCGCTTTTCGGCGAGAGTACGAGCAGGGGTGTTCGTGGACGGAGGAGATCACGACGAGCGCTCCTCGGGAGGCGACGGCTGCTGTGACGACTGCGACGGCTGCGACGACTGCTGTGACTGCGACGGAGAGGCGTATCACGAAGTGGCTGCAGCCGAAGCCGACGCACGCCAGAACGGCAATCCGGACACGGCATCAGCGGAACCCGAGGCCGACGTCGCTCCAGCAGGAGCGAGCGCCGAAAACGTCGGCGGAGACGTGGGCGAATCCGACAGCGACACGAGCTTCGTCCCAATGGGCGTCCTCCCATTCAGTGGCGATCTCTTCGTCCCCATGACCATACCCCACGACGATCGCCGTGATCCCCCGGAAGACGATGAGGATCCCGCGGACGACGAGGACTCCGAAGACAAGTAGTGACGATCGCTCCCGATCGTCCGCACCTTACCCTTTCTTATCCTGACACGACGTCCTCGTGACGCAACGTTCCTAACCCAGAGCGGTTTCGAGATATCTTCTCGGAGCCGCTCTGTTCGTTTTCAAGATTTTCTCTGAACCCGTCGCGTAGAACGCGACCCATCTTTATCACTCAGCTCCTGCATACATCCCCACCCATCCCCGGCCCTTCCCTTGAAAGGGAAGGGAGCTTGCTCTATGTGAGGCATGCGAAAAACCACCTTTGAGATCTCCCCTCCCTTTTGCCGAGCGAAGCGAGGCCAAGGGAGGGGCCGGGGGTGGGTGTAGATGAAGCAGGGAGGGGTTAGGTCACGTTTAACGCGACGGCGTCACGTTCTACGTGATAGGGATGAGTACGTGCACGCCACCGGCATGCCCCTACCTGTCCACGGCGTCGCTATCCAAAGCCGGAGCTGTTGATCGCAAAATCGTTTCCGTGAGCGCATCCGTTCCTCGAACAGATGCCTCGCCAATGAGCGAAAGGGTGGACGAAGATTCTTCGGATGAAGGTCGAACCGCGATTTCAAATCCGAAGAGCGCACTCGACACGTCCGCATTCACGTTCGGAAGATTCCACTCGATCACGCGTCCCGTTGTCTTCCACGTTCCCCCATCCGGAGCCATGATGTTCCGCGTGGCCTCAACGCCATCCGGCAAACGCGCGGAAACGTGGATGGACGAGAGATTCGCATCAACCGGCCCGATATTCCACAGAACCCACAAGCGCGTCTCTTCGTTCGGAATGAACGGCAAGGGGCCTGCGCCGATCTGATCGCCGGATTCGGAGGTGTAACGGATGCTCTGGCTGAACGGAATTCCGGAACGAGACATGCCGAATGAGGCTGGGCCGAAACAGGCTTGATCGCCTTCGGGAGACGCGATCGCCGTCATCCACCGCGAACGCGTGGAAGACGCATCCCATGCCGGCAACTCGAGGGATGACGCATCCGCCGGAATCGGCATGATGAACGGGTCGTCCGAAGACGGAAGAACGGCAATAAGCGAAGATGAGGCGACGATGTTCCGGACGCGTACGGCAACGGGCTCATTCGGATACGCAACGGGAGGAGATTCGATGGTGCCATGATCCCACGGGATCGTTTGAATAAATCGGGAGCCTGACTGGAGCGAACGGGACGCGGCAAAAACCTCCCAGTGTAAACGGGCCACGCCATCTGATGCGGGGATGATCGGAACGAAGACATACCGCGTTTCATGCGGGAGCAGATCGCCGAGTGCCACGCGCTCGACCACGGAGTCCGATGTCTCAACCGGACGAAGTTCCATGGACGGAATCGCGCGGGCGCTCGTATTCCGAATGCGAAGCGGCAAAACCGCGCTATCATCGCTCGCGCAGGAAAAATCCACTTCCGGAGGAATGTCCGTTATAACCGCACTCCCCTCCACCGTCCGAATCGCGTCCGCGCCGTATGTCCGCCTTCCCCACGTACGATCCGATGCTTCGATGAAGAACGAAAATGGAAGCGAACTCCCTTCCGGATGAAAGGCTCGAACAACGGCATAAATGGTCCGCTCGCTATTGGCCGAAAGACCTCCGGATGAAACGAGATCGCGCCCATCGAACGGCACAGACGCCTCAAGGATCTGAACCCCCGGCGGAACGCGCCACCGCATCCGCACGAATGCGTACGACGTATCACTCAGGGAACGGAGGCGCAGAATAACCGGCGTCGGATCCGCGGAAGCGATGGTCGGCATTTCGAACCGCACGTCAATATCCGGAGCGCCCACCGGACGAAACACGAGCGAAAGGATGAGGATGCCGAGCATGCATACGAGAATGATGAGCGCGGCGTCAAAAAGAAAAACGACTCGCGCCCAACGGCGGACATGTTTATACACGCGTTCGTAGTGTGCGCGAATCGGGCCCGTGAAGACGCGCGCCAAGCTGAAACCGGCCATCATGCCTTGGATGAGGACGCGCGAGGAATGTTTCTTGGGATCGGAGGGACGCATAGAGAGTAAATTCCAAATCACAAATTCCAAATCACAAATGGCAAGGAAATATCTTTACAATCGTTATTTGGCATTTTCATATCAAGAATTCTTCCTTATCACTTGTTATTTGTCATTTGGAATTTGATATTTTGCTATTTTCACAACCGAAGTCCTGATGCCAAGATGTCCAATTTTCCATCATCATCAATATCCGAGAGCGCCACGCCCACGCCACGCGCGGATGGCACGGTGTCCAGAATCATCTCCCGCCTCAACTCGCCTTTCGGAGAAAAGATACGCACCCGCGGAACGGATCCCTGACCCGAACCGACCACAATCTCATCCTTGCCATCGCCATCGAGATCGCCAATGGCCACGTTCACGCCCCCGCGTTCCTTGGGATCAAATGCGAAGAACCCGGCATTCCACAAATTCCCGTCCGTCTTGAAGATGCGGATATGCGGACCGCCCGTGGGACCGGCTCCGGTCACCACCTCGCGCTTGCCATCGCCATCGAGATCACCGATGGCCACGTTCGCACCGCCGGTGAATCCGGCTCCGTATGCGCGCCACTCCACTTTCCGGGTTCCGTTCAATTCCATAATCCGCACCTCGCTCCCACCGCTCTTCCCGACAATGATCTCCAAGGGCTCATCCCAATCCGTATTCCCCGCCGCGATCGTCATCGCCCCCTTGAACGCGGTTCCGAACGGACGGAAACTCCCGCGCCGACCATTCCCGTACGCGATCGTGACAATGCCCTGATTCGCAAAAACGATGTCCTGCCGACCATCACCGTCAAGGTCTCGCGAGAGAACCGGGACACCTCCGGACACATCGCTCCGTTGCGCCACGAATGCCGTGCGGATCTGCGCGCCATCCGGGGCGTACACACGGAAGAGCGAGCCGTTGAGATATGCCGTCGAAGCCTTGATCGCCGATGTTTCCGTTCTGCGATACAAAAGCAAGGCATCACGCCCCTGCAGGGATACTTCCGTTTCGAGCCTTCCGTTATTCGTCGTTGCGTCCTGCGTTCCGCGCAAACGCTCGTACACCGCCGGCAATGAAACGCGCTGCGAAGACGAAAGGCTGTTCACGATGACCGCTCCTTTTTCGTAATCCCGCCACCACACGCCTTCCACAACATCTTTTTTTCCTTCCGGGAAAAGCAAACGCGAGGCGCCGACCGGGTTCCCGAGATTGGCATCGTACTCGTCGTACCACCATGCCTGCCCATGATCCTGATTGCCGTAGTCGAATGAGTAATACCCGTCGCCGAGCATGGTGGAGCCGAGACCGAGGCGCATGTCGCGGTAGCTCGCCTGATTCGAAGTATTATTCGCGTTCGAATTGATCGCCGTAAAACTCGGCTTCGTGTTTACCGAAATGGCTTTCTGATAGTTCTTGAATCCATCAGCCCACCCGTATTTCGGAAAGTCCTCAAACAAAATGCCGTTCACGACCGACGCGTAATCCACGGAACCGTTCCCGATCAAAACCGCGGAAGATCCAAGTCTGGAACGCAAATTCTTCGCCATGATCTTCCACGCCTCCTCCCACGCCGCATTCACCTCCGCATCCCCTTCCGCGTTTCCATCACCGTTGATATCCAAGCCACCGCCCACGAACCACGTGGGTCCGGTAATGGCATTGTCGAGAAAAATACCGTCCCACAAGCCACTCGACCACACTTCCTTTTCGATGAATTCCGGCAGGTAATCGCTCCAGCGCTTGCCATTGGCATCCGCAGGCGCCTTTTGCGTAATATTAATCATCCACGTTCCGGGCCACCAGGCCACGCGCTCCTTCCCCCGATGGAGGAACCACTGCTCCGGAATGGCATGCGCCAGCTTATAGCCCGGAAACCACGACTCTTCCACGAATCGCGCGGCCGCGACGCTCGTTGAATCCACGTACGCGAAAATCTTCACGTTCGGATTCAGAGCGCGCAAACGCCGAATCTTTTCCGGGAAACGCGCCTGCTGATCCACATCGAACACCACCGCGTCCCACTTTGTGAGCCCCGCGAGCTGTTCATCGGGAATCTCCCAATCGAACCAGAGATTCATGAGCTTGGGAGATTGTTGCGTGCCACCCGCCGCATCTGCGTGCACGGACGGCAAAGCGGCGACGACGATCAGCGTGGCGCACAGGCAGATGGCGAAAAAGGGAGAACGGTGAGACATACGAACCGTTTACGGATGCTCGATCCGATCATAGAGAGCGATGAGCTCGCGATCGGAAATCGCCTCATGACTCCGGCGCCCCATGAAGTAGTACCCGGAAGCCGCATCAAGAGCGCGCGGACGGCGAACGAGAGCATAATCCGCATACTTCCAAAAAAATCCGGTCCACCGCGCGATGAAAAGCAAGATGCGACGCGTCATCGGACGGGACGAGAAACTCCACAAGAAATACTGCCAAGCCCACGCCAGGGCCATACCCGGACCGCAGGCGGCGCCACTCGTGATTTCGGAAAAGAAACGAAACAAACGGCGGTGGCCGAGATAGGAGAAACGGGTGAAATCAAAACGTCCTCCGTGCACCTGTTGCATGAACGGCGTCTCCGCGTAGACGACGCCATTCTCCGCGAGCACGCGATGGATCTCCGACACGCCACGGGAGGGATCAACGACGTGTTCCAGCACGGCCTGCACAACAACGCCATCGAATGACGAATCCGCAAACGGAAGATCGTGGATATCGCAGATCACCTGAACGCGCGGACCCCATGCCACATCCGTTTCCACGATGGTCATATTCCGCTTACCGAGCAGCGCGTCAATCCCCTCTCCCTCAATCGAGCCTCCGACAATGAGAATCCTCGGCGTCCGCGACACGCCACGCACTTCTTTGACGAAACGCGCGTACCGCTCGCGGACCCCCACGTTCAGACTATTCGATGGCATGAGCGCGCCGGCAATGCGCTTGACGAGCGTGTCACGCGAACGCACGTAGAACGGATTTTTTCCACTGGTAAAATCCTCAATCGAAAAAACGCTCTCGCAATCATGAATGAGAACCGGGACATTATTGACGACCGGAAAGGTATGCAAAACCGCGCCCGCGCACGTCAGGCTCCCGGATGCCGATTTCAACGCGCTCCCGCACACCGGACATCGGAGCGAGCCGAATATCGCCTGAACGGGCGGATGAAGTTCTGCCATACGAAGATCTACGTAAAATAGTACCACGTTTGCGAGAAAAATGGGGCGATAGCGATCTCCACCCATCCCCGGCCCTTCCCTTGAAAGGGAAGGGAGCTTACTATGAAAGACGGTGCCCCTTTGAGAGCTCCCCTCCCTTTCAAGCGATCTGATGTAGATGTTGACCTCAAGAATTTAAGATTC
>CAZWYJ010000057.1:0-7629 GCA_964638165.1 uncultured Gammaproteobacteria bacterium
GATGGCGGGTGCGAAGGGATTCGAACCCTCGATCTTCTCCGTGACAGGGAGACGTGTTAACCGGGCTACACCACGCACCCATGCGATGGTGATTGACTATTTTTTACTTGAAAGCGGTGCGTGTTAACCGCCCCGCATTCGCGGGGCGCCCTGCGGATGCAGGGCGGGCTACACCACGCACCCGTGGCTTTGCGGGCGAAAATGTAACA
The DNA here is from genome assembly GCA_964638165.1 of uncultured Gammaproteobacteria bacterium. Classification (GTDB taxonomy): domain Bacteria; phylum Patescibacteriota; class Patescibacteriia; order 2-12-FULL-60-25; family 2-12-FULL-60-25; genus 2-12-FULL-60-25. Next base: position 210 of record CAZWYJ010000057.1, read on the forward strand.
CGGGACGGGATTTTAGGCAAGTCCTGAAAAGGCCATATCCATGGGATTCTGGACGAAATTAAAGAAATCGTGCTTGCATGAAAGAGGCATCGGACGCAACTTGTCGGAGAGGTGCGGGCTTTTTTCTATAATTATGGGAATTTGTGCTTTTGTTGACGATCGCATTGCCATGTGTTTTGCTGATAGTGGCTCTTTTGGAGCCGAAGGAGATTCCGATGAATAAACAGTTCTTTTACGTTACGTGCAGTACGGGATTGAGTATTCAGGAGGAAGACGACCGGCGTAGTCGGGGATATGGCGTTCTTCATCGATACTCGAGCGATTATATCTCAGGTGAGAATCCTGCGGGCTCGGAAGAGGTGACCTATTGTGCCGTTTGCGGATTCGAAACCGTGGACTGGTCCATGGGGAATATGGGGCGCTTGAATTTCACTAATGATGATGATCCGTTCGGCATTCCGCCTTGCAAAGCATGTTTTCCGGATAAGTCGTAACGGTTTCTTTTGAGGGGGTTGGCGCTTGTGCGTGCCGGCCCCCTCGTGATTTTTTACCACATTTTTTGCCCCCTCCGTGATGCAGGCTGATGTATTGCCTAACTCTTTCAGGGTTGGTGTGGGAGATGCTCCGTAGAGTACAAAAAGATTTTTACCAAGACACGTTGTCGCTTCCTAACATCCCGAAATACGAGCTCCGAACTTCGTTTTTTGCCTTTGACGAGAAGGACTATTCTTGTTAGCCTTACCGGGCTTTGCTTTTTTCGTACGTGTGGAAAGCGACTCACGCTCCTTAAATCTTAATCAACGCAAAACAGAGGTTTGACCACCTCGATTGGAGTTCGCATGTACGTGTTCAGACTGGCGCTTGTTTTTTTTGCCATGATGCTCACCTTGCCCGCGTTCGGGCAGGAGGAATACTGTCCAACGAGTTCTCCGGTGGCGTGTTACGGTAGTTCCGGTATCTATGGATGCTGTGAGTCCGGAGATTTCTGTTGCTCAGACGGCTCCGGCTGTTGCCCGAACGGAACGGTCTGTTGTTCAGACGGGACGTGTAGCTCGGATGGCAGTTGTGGCTCATCGTCGTCCGGTTCCGGTGACGACTACTGCCCAACGAGTTCTCCGGTCGAGTGCTATAGCAACGGCAGTCTCGATGGATGCTGTAATTCCGGGTATATCTGTTGCTCGAATAGCGATAAATGCTGTCCGAGTGGAACGACCTGTTGTTCAGACGGGACGTGTAGCTCGGATGGCAGTTGTGGCTCATCGTCGTCCGGTTCCGGTGACGACTACTGCCCAACGAGTTCTCCGGTGGCGTGTCACGACAACTCCGGTGGAATTTATGGATGCTGTGATTCCGGAGATTTCTGTTGCCCGAACGGCGCTGGCTGCTGTCCGCTTGGAACGACCTGCTGTCTGGATAGCGGTACGTGTAGCGCGGACGGTAGTTGTGGCTCCTCGAGCAGTTCCTCGGGTGGCTCCTCGAGCAGTTCCTCGGGTGGCTCGTCGTCGTCCGGTTCCAGCTCCAGCTCCGGCTCCAGCTCCGGTTCCGGTGGCGAGTACTGCCCTCCGGAACATCCGGTCGAGTGCTATGTCAATGGCGAGCTTGATCACTGCTGTAATTCCGGGTATATCTGTTGTAACGGTGGCGGCTGTTGCCCGAACGGAACGGTCTGTTGTTCAGACGGGACGTGTAGCTCGGATGGCAGTTGTGGCTCCTCGAGCAGTTCCTCGGGTGGCTCGTCGTCGTCCGGCTTTAGCTTTTCCGACGATTGCATAACCGTCGAAGATCTGTATGGGTATTGTGGTTACGTTCTGTGCATTGATGATTATGACACAGGCGCTACAAGCGCGTACGTTGATGGTAAGCGGGTCTGTTCGTACGATGCCTTTTCAGGATCAGGAACGTGCCCGACAGAGGTCGCTAACAGGATCGAAGAGTGCTTCTCTCGCCATGAGAAGGCGGAGCGCTCGTCCACGAATTGTTCTACGACCCCGTTCCGTTCCAGAGGTTCGGGACTCGAATTCCTCGGTCTCCTCGCAGGCCTCTTCGTCATCAGGCGTCTGCGACAGCGTTCGGTGTGATCGCCGACGACAACCTCATCGTGATGCGTGTGTGACACGTGACCGGCGCGGACAGCTTTGTCCCCGCCGGTCTTCTTTTTTATGCGATCAGTACGTATCACAGGCGCATCCCGGTCCTTTTGATTATTAACAGCGCGTCAGTTTTTTGAGCTAAAAAGAAAACCGCACCCCGAGACCGAAGTCGATGGAGTGCGGACTTCGAGGGGATACGGTGGTGACGAGGCATGATAGCGCCGAACGTGTAGGGTGGCGTATCTTAGTAGGGTGATCCTCTGGGCAAGAAGTAGACACCATTTACACATTCGCAGGCGTAGTAGCGCTGGCTAGCTAAAAACGGAGCCGTCTGGCTCGTTTGCAGTCCATACATCGCACGGGGGTAACATGTCTGTGAAGAAGCGTTCTGTGTACAGATTTTGTCCACATAGGCCGGATCGGTGGAACGTGGACCTTCGAAGAAGGGCGCGCTGAATGGGTAGTCTTTTCGGAATTCGCGAAGAATAAAATCCATCCTTTCTCTTTTTTCATCGTTCTCTTTCCGGGTCTCTTCCATTCGCCGTGCTTGGATCGAGGGCTGGTGCAGGTACGTGGTTACCAGATGATAGCCGAGGATAGGGAGCGCAAAGAAGGTAATGATAAATTGGGCACATCCGCGTAGTTCATCGGACATGACTTCCTCCTGGGCGTTTGGGTATTTTTGGAAAGGTGCAGCATGATCAGTATTTTTCTTTTCGTCGAGAATGTCAAGGTTTTTCGTCGAACACATCCCGGCATACGAACCGCGAACTCCGAATCCCGACCTTTTGCCTCCTCTTTGCATCTCTGCCATGATATGCGAGCTATGTCTCGCGGTATGTACATCGTCTTCGAGGGTGTGGTCGGCACGGGCAAGACCACGCAGTCAAAGCGTCTTCTTGAGCGGTTGAAACAGAAGTATCCGGATCGCGAAATTCTCTGGACGCGCGAACCGGGCGGGAGCGAGATCGCGGAGGCGATCCGTACGGTGGTGCAGGGGACGTCGTTCGCCGAAACCATGGATCCCATCTGCGAGGCGTATCTGTACGCGGCCGCGCGCGCGCAATCTTTGCGCACCGTGGTCAAACCGGCCTTGGAGCGCGGAGCGATCGTGATTGCGGATCGGAGTTTTTGCTCGAGCGTGGCATGGCAGGGCGCGGCGCGCGGACTCGGAACGGATCTGGTACTCGCGATAAACGAGATCGCGATCAGGGATTGTATTCCGGATCTCGTCATCGAGATTGATCTTGATCCGGATATCGGCTTGAAACGGACATTTGATGCGAAAGGCGATAAGTTCGAATCCAAGCCTGCGGATTTTTTTCGGCGATGCCAAGAGGGGTATCGGGAGCTTTCGGAGCACCCGATGTTCGCAGGCACGTGGCATCGCATCTCCGGGGAGGGGAGTATCGAGGAGGTTTCTACGAAGGTTGATGCAGTCATCACGAACCCCCAAACCCCCCTTCGACAAGCTCAGGGCAGGTTCTTGTCAGGGGGCTTAAATGCTTAAAAATGATATGGTTGACTGGAAAAGCGTATTTCCCAATCAACCAATCAACCATTTACCAATCAACCCCTCCGCATGGACTCTATCATTGAATTTTTTCAGAAGCTTCAGCACCTCGAGGATCTCATCCGTTGGGGTGGGTATACGGTATTGTCGCTCATTGTGTTCGCGGAGACCGGCTTGCTCATCGGGTTTTTTCTCCCAGGAGACTCCCTGCTGGTCACGGCCGGGCTTTTGGCTTCGCGCGGATATTTGAATGTGTGGATTCTCTTTGTCCTGCTTTCCGTCATGGCGGTCACCGGAGATGCGGTGGGGTATTGGTTCGGTCGCGTGACGGGCCCGAAGATTTTCGTTAAAGAGAAGTCCATCCTGTTCGCGCGCGATCACCTTATTCATGCACAACGTATTTACGAAAAGTACGGGAATAAAATTATCATCTTGGCGCGCTTCATGCCGATCGTCCGCACGTTCGCGCCCATCGTGGCCGGAGTCGGGCAAATGCCGTACGTGCGTTTCGTTTCATACAATATCATCGGTGGCATCTTGTGGATCGGTTCCATGCTGACGATCGGATATACGCTCGGCAATGTGGTGCCGGATATTGATACGTATCTCCATTGGGTCATTATCGGGATCATTTTTATTTCCATTCTTCCCGCGATCGTGGAGTACGCGCGTCATCGTTTGCGAGTGAAACGGGAGAATGTGTGATTGGTTGACGTAGGGGCGCAGCATGCTGCGCCCGTACGGACAGAATTAAAGACACCCTTCATTCCGTGAGGATTGAAGGGTGTCGAGTTGAGGTTTGTGGGAGTCCATGCGGACTCACCGGATGTCGGCTTTTAGAGCCTAGTTTCCCCAGACGCTCTCGCTTGCGTCAGGGGCTTGTGGCGGTGTGGGGATGGAGTAGACCACCACGCTTGCCGCGATGATGAGCGCGATGCAGACTATCACGATCATCATGGGTCCCCGGTCATTCTTTCGCGCCTTCGGGGTTGGTGTGGCTGGTGGAGGCGGAGGTGCCCCCAAGGCCTGGATCTTTCCGGAGATGAACGCGACGAGCTCGGTACATGACCGAATCACCTCCTCGGTCCGACTCTCCCGCGGATCCTCCTCGGACTCCGTGGTGACCATGATTCTGGTCACGGCCGACCTAATCTGTCTGAGAGCCTCCGGGTCAGATGACCTGGTCGCTTCCTTGGAGAGGCTACCCAAGACCCCCAGGATCGCTCCATCCGTCACGATGTGCGTCATCCCGCTGAGGCCATCGAAGGCCACTCCGATCACGTCCCTTCGCTTGGCCGTTCGGACGGACGGGGTGGTCGGCGGCGGCGGGAGGCGTGCTTCCGCGACCGACGGTTCGTCTGGAATTTCCGGAGCCGTGATCGTCCCCGCGGGTGGGGGATTTCCGACCTTCGTCCCCTTGATTGAGGGAACGGGAATCGGAGGCCTCTGGCTTTGTGGCACCGGATTCTCGAAATACCCTGTCGCCCCCGGGTAGTGGGGGAGTGGGGCATTCGGATCCATGTCCGACGGCATTGGCGGTCTTGCCGGCGGGGGCGAGGAGTGCCGTGCCGGACTCCTTCCCGGGATGGAAGGGGGGTTCGGCGGAGGCGGGAGCGGTCCTGCGAGGGGCGCCGCTGACGAAATCCGTCGTGGCGGAGCCATGTCCGACGCTCTCCTCGGAGCCACTTGAGACAGTGGCCGAGGGAAGCGCTGGTCGCAGAGCGCGATCACATGCCGGTAGATGAATAGAGCCGCCTTGGCGGTCTTATCACTTTCCAGCTTGCGGAGGGCGTGATTGCGAATGCTGTCCACGTCCGCGGCCGTCGCTTTTTTGGCGAGCTCGAGTGCGTCTTCGGCCAATTCGATCTGGACGCTCTCCGACATGATGAGATCGCCATCGTGTCGGACTCGATCCATTGCGCGGGTCTTCACCAGCGCTTCCGGATCCTCGTCCGGCTGGCTTCCCCTTGGTGCGGGTGTCACGTCGCCCGGTGCCGGAGCTCCGGAGATTCCTTTGATGGAATCGCGGAGCGCCTTTTCCGCGGCCCTCGTCTGCTCCGAGACCCCATCGGGGTTACCCGGTTGGGCCTTGGGCGGAGTGCCGAGGCCATTGGTCGAGCAGTTTCTGAACTGCATTCCGTCCTCCTTTCCAGGGGTGGTGTTGGGAGCATCGTCCTCGATGGGTACGAGGACGATGCTATCGTTGAAGTTTCCGTCGCGTCGCGGCGGAGGCGGAGGGCCTTTCTTGGCAGGCTCTGCCGTCTTCGTCTCCGCAGTCGGAGTCGTTATCGGCTTCGGCTCGGCCGGAGTCGCGCTTGGCGCGGGTGGCAGACCGAGCATCGTCTTCTTCGGATCGATGCGCGGCCTTTGGGCTTCGGGCGCCTTCGGTGCCGGTTCGGCAACCTTCGGCGTCTCACTCGGCGTGCTCGGTGGTGGCACGACCGCGAGCATGGTTCTCTTCGCACTCGGGTGTTGCGCCACGACCGCAGCGACCACTCCCTGAGAGGGCGTGATCGTTTCGGAGTGTGGACGGATGCCTCGTCGGCGAACCGTCCTTGGATCTTCTGCGTTTTGTCGAATGGACATTTTCCCTCCTAACGTAGGGGGTTGAGGTTGGTTTTTCTCCTTCGGGCATTGCCAGAAGAATGAATGATCATAGCAAAAAAAGGTCATTTTGTCAATTCTGGTAGACGTTCTTGTGTCAAAGGCCATTTCCCTGCTATCCTTATAGGTGAAAAATATGCGAAAACAAGCAAAAATAAAGCGAAAGAAGGGCGGAGTCCGACCCGTGACCCTCTTGATCTTGGACGGGTTTGGGGTGAGGGAGAAGAAGGAGGGGAACGCTATTTTGCAGGCGAAGATGCCGACATTTCGGCGCTTATGGAATCGCTATCCGCACAGTTTATTGAACGCGGACGGCCTTGCCGTGGGGCTTCCAGCGGGTCAGGTGGGGAATTCGGAAGCTGGTCACATGACGATCGGTTCCGGTCGTCCGGTAGAAACGGATCTCGTGCGCATTAACAAAGAGATTAAGAAGAATGCGTTTCATGACAACCCGGCTCTCTTGCGCGCATCCGCGCACGTCACGCGCAATCACAGCGTATTGCATATGATGGGGCTGCTCACGAATCATGGTTCCGGTCATTCGTATCCCGATCACTTGTATGCGCTCCTGCGTTTCGTGGAGGAACTGCGGATTCCGCGCGTGATCTTGCACCTCTTTACGGACGGACGCGACACCCCGCAGTATCACGCGGTGAAGCTTGTGCAGGAATTGCAGAAGCGTCTTCCGAAGAATGTTTTTATCGGGAGCGTGATGGGACGTTTTTATGCCATGGATCGCAATCGTTTTTGGGAGCGGACCAAGGAGGCGTACGAAGCACTCATTGGTCACAAGGCGTTCCACTCGCGTGATCCGATTGATGCCATTGAAAAGGCGTATGCGCGTGGCGAGTCCGATGAGTTCATCAAACCGACTTTCGTGTGTCCGAACATGACCTGCTTGCGGTGCATTAGCGATCATGATGCGGTTATTTTTTGGAATTTGCGTAGCGATCGCGCACGTCAGTTGGTGAAGCCCTTCATGATGCCGGATTTCGAGAAAGATCGAAAGAATTCGTTTCATCGGTCCGCGCGACGGAAAGATCTCCTCTTCGTGACGCTCACGGAATTCGGAAGCGATTTTGAGGGTGTGATTCCGGCGTACCCGAACAGGGATATTCACGAGACGCTCGTGGAGACGCTCGCTCCGTTCGATCAGCACTACATCGCGGAATCCGAGAAATATGTTCATGTCACGTACTTTTTCAATGGCGGG
>CAZWYJ010000058.1:0-7585 GCA_964638165.1 uncultured Gammaproteobacteria bacterium
GGCGAAGGAGGACAGAGCGTTACACGCGAGACCAAATTGCGAAGAATGCGACGTTGAACGTCACAACAGAAAAGAGGCCGGAGAGGTCTCTTTTTTGTTTAGTTGCAAATGAGGTATTTGAGGTAACCCTATCTTGACAAACCGACTGTAAAATGCTAGAGAATAAGCAGGACTTTACAACCTGAACAGAAAGGCGTTGTTCAAGTGGAATCTTTACTCAACACTACGCTTGTCAAATCTTCATACCTTCAATACGTTCAGCATGAAGAGAGTCTTATCGTCTGGCATTCCTTATTCGGAAATCCGAAAATTATCGGTATAGAAACGTGGGAGTTCATCAATTCTTTCGTCGAACCTGCTACGGTACTCGATGTCTTCGATGCGGAAGATGCTACTGAGCAGCAGGGGGTGATTCAGGAGTTGGTCGAGGCGCATTTTCTTATCAAGCCCGGAATGGATGAAAGAAAATTGTTGAGGGAGCGCACGAAGCTACTTGTCGCGTCCTCAAACAATGGTGAACTTGTGGGCTATCTGAGTTTCATCATGTCTGAGGAGCGTAACTTCCTATGCGAATACTGTATTCATTTCACGAATACATCGGGATCGAAACGAAGCTTGTCTGCGAACAAGTTTATGGGCCCCGAAATTATCCGTGAATCCATTGACTGGTATTTTTCCCTTTTGCGCGAACATGGGAAGGTGAGCGGGGAAATTAATTTTGGAGGAGGGGAGCCACTTCTCCGGTTGGAAGGGATCAAGTACGCCGTGGAGTACTGTGAACGAAATAGGGGGGACTTGGAGATTCGTTACTCCCTGAATACGAACGGATCGCTCATCGACAGGGAGACGGCAGAATTTCTAAGGAGGCATCACATCCTCGTAGCGATAAGCATCGACGGTCCGAAACGGGCCAATGATCTTGTGCGTCTCACGAGATCAAAGAAGCCCACGTACGACTTAATTTTAAGAGGGTTGTCTTGTCTCGAAGAGATCGGATATCCAGTGGATGGAGTTGCGGCTACCGTGAATGCGAATAACTTTCATCTCATTAATGAAGACTTCCTTGATTGGGGAAAATCACGAGGGATGAGGGTCGTACGGATTGACGTGGATGTGATTGGGATGATTGATATCCCCGTCCAACAAATAGCCGAAAAACTTCTGCAGCTCTATCGGCGTAGCCTAAGGATAGGTATAGATATTGCGGGATTTTGGCGGAGGCCTCTACAGAATCTGAATGAATCAGCCTTCGCGTCCCATGTCGGCTTTTGCGGGGGGATTAAAGGAAAGAGTTTGTGCGTCAGCCCATCGGGAGAGATTTACTATTGTGGGTACAGCTCTGGAGCGATCGGTGAACTTGCGCACAAAGAGAGTTTCTTTTCGAATGACGGCGCATACAGGGCCCTCATTGAGAGTCGTGCAATAGGCGAAATGCAGATGTGCAAGAACTGTTGTATCGAAGGTCAGTGCGGAGGAGGATGTCAAATCACGCAAGAGTACGCCTCGGCTGCAGGTTCCTCGAAGGTTCAGCGCATGTGCGATCTCTACATCCTCATGACTAGACTCTTACTGCTCGATCAACTGCAAGGTTGATTGATAGCAGGAAATTCAGAGAAGAAAGGAGGTGATGGTATGAACAAGGCAAAAAAGAAGATCAAGTTGAGCGTGGAGAGTCTTCCGAAGCAGAAGATTCTCGATACGTGTCAGCTGGCCAGTAACTGCCATGCGTAGGCGGTAACGGCTATGGGGGCGGAAAACGGTGTGCTACACTGTTTTTCGTCCCCGTCTTTATTTTAAATACATGTCTCATGACTTACGGCGAGATCTTATCCTCTCTGATCTCAAACGACGATATCAGAAAGATCCCAATGTCCTTGGAATGATACTTTTTGGCTCTCAGGCTCAAGGAGGTATGGATGAATTCTCGGATCTAGATGTCTACGTTATCCTGTCAAAAGATGATGGTCGGAAAAGAATCTACAAACGCATTCAAGGCTTGCGTGTCGATATCCTTTTTGATTCTGTTGAAAGCATTGCTAGCTATTTGCAGAGAGAGGAGGGAAAGCTCTGGCGGAATGTTTCGCATATGCTCGCTTCTGGGAAGGTGCTCTTCTCGCGTTCTTCAAAATTACCTCAGATTCAACGGCGTGCTAAAGGAAATTTGGCAAAGAAGACGCGCATGACGAAAAATGAAAAATTACTGCATGTCTATTCGATAGAGGATTATTGGTATAAAGCGCAGAGAGATGCGAAAAATGGAGATGTGGTCGCTTTTCAAAGAGATGCTTCGTGCGTTCTTAATAATGCCATCGAATTGTTTTTGAAAGCACACGGGGATTATCTTCGTCCTGCGCGGGAACTGGATGCTGAGCTGAAACGAATCGATAAGACCTTTGAAAAAAGAGTATTTTCGTTTTATAAAGCCCCAGATCTTCAAAGGCAGCTCTTAGCGCTTCGCGCAGTTGTTCAATACGTCGCGAAACGATTCGGTAAAATGCCGGATACGTGGACGGTAAAAAAACAGAGTGTATAAGGTTTTTTACGAGAGGAATAATGGCAAACATCACAACAGAAAAGAGGCTGAAGAGGCCTCTTTTTTGTTCCTCACCCCACTCTCTCCGCCTTTGGATTCAGAAGCCCGTTCCAGATACCTAAAGCGATCGCGCAGATGATCGTGGCGAGGCCGATGGCGTAGATGATATTCGCGATGAGCACGGTGTGGGGGAGGAGATTGGTCTGGACCAGGAGATTGTGCCAATCATGGCCGGTCACGTCTCCACCGAGCAAGGGGAGCTGCATGGCGATCGCGTCCCTGGCATACACGGAAACGCTGATGATATTTTGTCCCACCCAGAGTAGGACGATGGAGGATTCAACGAAGTGATATCGCCGCCAGAAGTAGTAGGCGAAAACGAAGGGGATGAAGACTTGAAGGAATGAACCGCCGAGCGTTTGCAGAAAAGTGCCGAACGGCGAAAAGACGACATGCCCGGCTTCGTGGATGACGAGGTTCACCCCATCAATGAAGTGCCAGGATGAGAGGTGGGTGATGCAGAATACGAAATAGACGCAGGCCAGCGCAAAGCCGGCGAGTTTCCCGTAATTGATCGCAGAGGGGTTCATGGGCATATCTTACCCCGAATGCCGTCTATGTACGAAAAGGGCTGTTGTCGGCGCTCAATGGGGTGTATTATTGTCGTATCCCTTGGAAAAAGGGGTTGTGTGAAGGTTTTTATCTGAGCGTATTGAGAAAAAGTATCTAACTATTCCTAATTTCATACATTTCGTATGGATAAAAAAACGAAGATCATTGTTTTCTCCGCGTTAGCGATCCTTGTCGTCGGTGCGGCTTTTTATGGCTTTAATCGGTGGCGCCAGCAAAGGCTCGCGAATCAGATTTTGAAAAACGTCTATGGTCTTAATAGTGGCATGGGAGGATTAGTCGGAGGTATTCCAGAACAGATCGCACAGCAAATGGCGAATGAGGCGGCGAAAGAAGAGATGAAACAGGAGGAGGAAGAGGCTCGGGAAGCGGCAAAAACACCGGAAGATCGGTTCAATGAAACCAAGGAGACGCCAACCATGGGCGCCGTTTCCCCGTTCTTGAACGGTGATCTGCGACCCGGGATGGAAGCGGTTTTCGGGAAAGTGAAAATGACCTCATACGGCAGTGGTATGTATGGAGGCCCTAAGGGTTTTGTGGCGAGCTTTAAAGTTCCTCGTATCGTGACAGCGGAGGATCTTGGGAAACTGGCGGATGAATTCGAGAACAAGGGATTTGTCGTCGGATCCACTTCCGTAGAATCCGATTCCGGGAATCTTATGATGACCAAGGATGATGAATTGACGGTTTCCTTCTCTTTTAGCGGAAATGGAGAAGATCAGGAGGTGGAGGTCTTGTACATGGACCTGAGCGCTGAATAAAACCTTAAAAAATAAGATATAATTTTTCGTATGTCAGAAAATCAGATGGTGTCAGGCGGGCAATCGTCGGCTCCCTCGGGCAAGCCGAATACCGCCATGGCGATTATCGCCTATATCCTCTTCTTCGTCCCGCTCCTCACAGGGGATGCAAAGAAGGATCCGTTTGTGAAGTACCATACGAAACAGGGGCTCGTACTGTTTTTGGTCGCCGTTGCGATCAATGTCATTAACTGGATTTTGCCATTCTATTTTTGGTGGATAGTCCAGCTTTTGAGTCTCGGCACCTTGGTGCTCCTCATCATCGGGATCAGCAATGCCGCAAGCGGAAAGCAGAAGCCTCTCCCGCTCGTGGGTCAGTTTTCGGACTTCTTGCAGATCTAGGAAGCTTCTCTTGAAAAAGACGGCTGGCTTTTGATGTCAGCCGTTTTTTGATTGAGGGAAACCGGATAAAAAATAAAAGAGACCATACCGCCCGAAGAGAGGTGAGCGGTATGGTCGTCTGTGACGAGCGCGAACGGGGTGTCAGCCCTGATCGCGATCAGGGACGCTATCCTTGTGGCGTGAGAGGTTGCGATGTGCGGGGCAGTCCGCGGGGCTTGCAGACGTCGCTGATGGCCTTACGAAGCACTTCGCTGATCGCGGTACCGAGAGCATCACTGATCCGCTCCTCGGCCGATTGCGTGGACGTGGGGTCCTCGAGTACGGAGAGGATGACCTTGAGTCCGGCGATCAGGGGGGCGAGGAGGGGATCTTGGGACTCCTCGGTCGTCGCTTCCGCTTTCGGCGCGCATTCGTCGCAGGGTGGCTGGTACGAGGAATCCGTGCAGGGGTGGGCGACGTCGCCATCTCCGGCAGACTTCATCTCTGATTTGGTGACATTGCGCTTGATCGGCGACAGAGCGTCGTCAATCAACTCGCAGAGAACGGCCTTCGCGAACGCGATGACTTCCTCGTGCGGGACGCCGTACTTTTCGGCCCCGAAGTCAAACTGGTCGATGATCGAAAGCCGATCGAACATGAGACCTTCTCGAAGGAGTCTCAGCTTGACCCCCAGAAGCGCGATTTCGCCCATGCGTGCCTTGTCCACGTGGACCTCCTTGGAACGTACGAGCCGCAAAAACCCTGCGGCAACGGGATGCTGGCGAAGGTGTCAGCGCCGTGAGAATGCATGAAAAAGGGGATTTTGTCAATATCACTTAACTTCAGCCAGAGAGGCGGTGCATCGTCTTGTCTAAAAGCAAAAGGCCGCATGGCTCAAGGGAATGAGTGGTGCGGCCCGTGGCGAGTGCGTGACGGTATGGCGAGTGAGGTCGTACCGTGCGCGAGTTATGGGATTATGCCGTGAAGAGCGAATGCGCTGAGGGATCGAGGTTTCGAATGCGACGTTTTCCGTCAGAACCGAAAACTTCTCTCCGAAGAGTTCCTTCGTCACATTCCCGATCGTCAAGCCATGTCCGCCGTGGCCAGTTGTCGCTTTCTCCGCATGCGTGGAGGAGTGTGCCTGTTCGCAGGGAGGCGCAGTTGTACCGGATGGCATTCGTGGAAATGACGAGCGTGATCGGCGACTCGTGGGTGCGGATCTTGGCGAAGGATTGGTAGATCCGGAGCGGGATTTCGCCAAAGGCGATTCTGGCTCTCCGGAGCCCCCTCTGCATACCGGCATTGATCTTGGTGGAAGCGAGAATGAGTGTGCAGTTCGCGGCCAGCAGGTTTCGGATGGCCGGGTCCTTGTTCGGGACGTTTCCGCCACCGAAGGTATTCGTCTCTGACCCGTAGACGATGAACGTCGGGAGGTCGTCTTTCGCCTTCCGAATACTTTCCAGATTCGCCGTCAGGCCACCCTCGTCGCTCAGGACGATGAGACGCCCAACGGCGAAAAACAGCTCCGTGTCAGGATCGTTCGGCATTTTTTCTTCTGGCATTGAAGGTCCTTTGGTTGGCGATGGAAGATTTTTCCCAAAGCGGAGTAAGTAAACAGGAAATGACGTGATTCGTCAAGGAATCCGGATTCGCTTTTTATTCTTCGGGTTTAAAAAAAATGAACAGCCAGCACGGAGTTCGTACTGGCTGCGTATGAGGCGGGTCATTCCGACGAGATTGATTCCTAGTAGATTTTCGGGTGAATGATGCGCGCCGAAACAGGTAGCATTAGACGATGAGTGGTGGTGGTTCCAGAACGCCGTCCTCTCCGGTGATAATCGCCTGGATGCGATGCGCACCATGCGTTGGCGCTTCGATGTATCCGTTCCACGCCATGCGGGCCAATGCCCCGCTATTGATCCAGTCTTGGAGCCATTCACTGCACGTCTCCGGAGCCGCCATTTGGATGCCACCACCGACATTTTGTAGCCAGAGCCGGTTGAATTCTTCTTGGGAACCGATCGGGGATGACATGATGATCGGAAGTCCAAGGCCGGTATAGAAAGAGAGTTCCGAGGGTTTGGTCCACAGAATATCCGTTCGGCGCAGAATTTTATCGAATCCCTTAAAGTAGGCGTGGCGTTCCGGCTCGTAGTAGATTTCGATGCCTTTTTTGATCAGGTGACCGAGGCCGTTGATTCGGAGGTGGAATTGAAAGTAGCGCGCAATTTCTTTATGCGTTCCGGCAACGAGCACGAGTTTGAAAATGCCTTTCGTGATTTTTTCCCGTAGGGATTTTGCGATTTGGATGGCGAGCTGGCGTTGCGCTCCCGCGCCTCCGACCGTGAAGGTGATGGTGACCGGACGACTTTTCTTTTTGACTTTGCAAACGCTATTGCCGAATTCCGCTTCCAGGGTGCGCCAGTAGCGCTTAGTGAATGCGCCGGTCGGATCCAAGTTGCAGATGCGTTGCGCGAGATCTCCCTTTAATATGTCAGAATCAGGACCACCGATGAGCGCTTTTGGAATGGGAAAACCCGTATAGTGGATTTTATCTGCATGGACGCCATATAATTTAAGGCGTTCGACCACTCGGCCGGTCGGGGCGAAGTATTGAACCTTGCTTCGCTTGGGATCCGGCGGAACCCATGCGCGCGCCATGTCCGTGTCAGTCACGATCGTGTAGATATCTTCCGGGTAGCCATGGTATTCCATTGCAAGGGCCGTGAGCGGGAAGGTGCAGATCACCGGAAGTTTACGCGTCATCTCAAGCTTTTTCACGAGGTGCTTCATGAGACCCCGTTCAACGAGCTTATAGCTCATTCGGAGCTGGATGCTTGGTTTGGAGAGATCTCGGCGCGGGTAGAAGGCGGGAATCTCTTGAAAGCGATCCATGGCCTCGAAGAGGAGATTTCCGAGTATGGGGATGGGCTTGAGTCGCGAGATGGTCTCGTACGTTCTCCGAGTTTCTCTCCAGAGGCGCCGATCTTCTTTTGGAATTCCCACGTAACGGTTCGATGTAATAAAACTTCCGTATGCAATTCCTTCAATGCCATGAGCCGCACGATCGTGTCCGTATCCCATGTCGGCGGATACGACCCACGCTTGCTTATGATGTTTTTTTTCAGAAAGACGGTTGGGATCCATACAATTGTTTAAAAGTATACCATACTAGGTCCGTAGGATCGTCTGTCCGTACGTGGCGAATGGTAAGTAGTAGGTAGTAGGTGGGGATTTGACAACGCTTTTTCAGCCCCCGACAATCTTCTACGACCTACGACCTACGACCTACGACCTACGA
>CAZWYJ010000059.1:0-7558 GCA_964638165.1 uncultured Gammaproteobacteria bacterium
GAACCTTGTGAGTCCACTGGTCAAACCAGTGGATTACCGACTGAGCATGTATTCATACTAAGTCTGCTAGTCTAGAGCCTATATAATTATGGCAAAGAGAGTGCCGCTACGCAACGCATCGCGGCACATATGAATCAGAAACTCTCAATCGAGAAGCTTCTTAGAAAAAGAGGGGGCAATCGTCGAAGTACGCATCATTGTAGGTATCGACCCATGATGGGATGTTCCAGGATGGAAAGCCGCAACAATAACTGAGCGACGTATCCTGCTTCACGTACTCCGTGCAGTTGTTCGGTACCTTTAGCGCAGTTCCACAGCCCCAATGAGCCCGGTACAGACCATCAGCCGGTCTCTCTCCATTGATCGCCCATTGAAGGGCTCCGCCTGCCTCGGGCTTGTAGGAGAAGGTTTGTCCATTGTACCCAGGACTCGCGCTCCAAAAATCTACAATACCTGGACCAGCGATTCCGTATCCACAGGTTAGAGCCTGTCGCGCCACACCAATTCCATCATCAGATGATGAACCAGGGTCGGAATCGAACGAAGTGAGTAACACACCCGTGTCGATGACCTGAAAACCATTTCCACTACCGTACAAGGATGCAGAATACGCTACTGGTACCTCCTCGATTTCATCGACGAGATGAATGTCAAGCGTGCCATAGAGTCGTTCACCTACGAAGACATCAAGTGCCGAGAGATATCCTCCCTCGTTAACCATGAAGGGTTCAAGCGACACGCTTCCCGAAGTGGCTGATGCAGGGATCTCCGTTTTGCCGTCCTGGTCACGCAACACCACCTCTACATCGTCGGTCGAGTTGATTTCGAGCTGAAGCGACGACACGGTTTTTCCGCGTTCTACGGCCATCGTGAGGTGACCCAGTGCATTTCCCGTTGTAACTACGTCGCTACTCGTTGTGTTGTTGGCGTCAGGATCATCTGCACAGCCTTGTGCGAAAACGATTGACATGGCTGCAAGTAGCGCAAACGCGCCGTATCTGATTCTGGGCATTACGCCCTCCTTAGTTGAATGTACATTATGTCAAACAAGATTGATTGACCTCGCCATACTATAAAAAAAATCCTGACTCGTCAATAAATGAATAACGCCAAAACACAATTCATCTTTTGACACATCTTCAAAAAGGTATCAGGAATTAAAATATACTTCCCAGCATTATGCTAAAAAGCAACTCATCTTTGATACACTTTCAAGATCGACGTCGAGGAGCCGTTAAAAAAGTGATGACCAGAGACGATCTCGAGGTAACTCCATACTCAACGAAAAAACAACGGGTAAACCGTTGTTTTTTGATGGGGTGGCCAGAGAGAATCGAACTCTCGATAACGGGACCACAACCCGCTGTGTTGCCTCTACACCATGGCCACCATGGCTGGGAAAGAGGGTTTGGAGTTTGGTGCTTAGGTTTTGGTAAATTACCAAAACCCACATACCAAACCCCAACCGCCTCATCCTGAAAGCGAAGGGATCATACGAGATTTTGGGGCTTTTGGCAAGTCCGCGACTACTCCACGACAATTCGAGAGAGGATGCCCGCAAAGATCGCCGTGTCGCGCGCTTCATCAAAGCTCACGCACTGTTTTTCCGGATCCTCAAAGTTTTCGCACACGACCGAGTGAACCGTGAACTCGAAGACCAAAACCTGCCCACCGACCGGCGTGGCATACGTGTAGACCGCGTACCGATTCCCTGCCGCGCCCTCATTCTCTCTGGATTCGCAGAATACGAGTTCGGACGCGTATCCGAAGGAGAGGTTCGTTCGGATATCCGGTGCGCGTCCGGCGGTCCATTCGCTCTCAGAGAAGGCGCAATCGCGCATGCGCGTATCCTCCGGATCAATCACGAACAGACGCAAGGACCTCCCTGGCACAGAACGTTCCCCCGGGTTCTCAACAGCCGTTCCCATATCCACGTTCATCACCTGTCCGGCGCTATTCGTATTCGTCATCACGAATGATCCCGGAAATGACATGCGGACCACCGCATCGCCGACAGAGACGTTCGCGGTATTCCATGCCTCCGGCACGCGATCTACGCCGTCGCTCGCAGAAGACGTCGGAGCGCCCCCTGTGGGAGAAACGGGCGGCTTCGGAGCCTGCTTGGCACAGCCTGCGCCAATCAAGACGGCGAGGACGAGGAGAGGGAAAATGCGCTTCATATATCGGGAGTGTAGATGACGCGGAACAAAAGAAAAAGACCCGTCTTCAGACGAGTCTTTTTCTTTCAGGACGAGGTCATTGGAATTTGAATTTTAGGTTTTGGCGATTTACCAAACCCTAAGCACCAAACCCCAAACCCTTTTTCCCAGCCATGGCGTAGAGACAACGCGACGGAACAGACCTACGGACGTACGGTCCTACGGACTTATTTTTTCGACCAGTTCTCAAACGCCTTGAGAACCTCGAGAGGTATGGCGAAGACGATCGTATTCGACTGATCGGACGAAATATCATTGATCGAGTTCAGCGTGCGCAGATGAAGTGCCCCGGAAGACGATGCCAGAATGTCTGCGGCCTGCTTAAGATTTCCGGCTGCCACCACTTCTCCCTCGGAGTTGATGATGACCGCACGGCGTTCGCGCTCAGCCTCGGCCTGTTTAGCGATCGTTCGCTTCATGTCTTCCGGAAGCGTAATGTCCTTGAGCTCGACATTCATGATATCCAAACCCCAATTCATCGCATCCTTCTCAAGAATCTCCTTGATACGTGAAGATGCCTGATCACGCTGGGAGAGCAATTCATCGAGCGCGAGCTGACCAACCACATTGCGCATGGTCGTCTGCGCGAGCTGGCTAACGGCGTACCAAAAATTCTCAACTTCCAGTACCGCCTTCCCGGCATCCACTACTCTGTAGTAGATAACGGCATTGATCTTACAACTGACGTTGTCTTTCGTAATCGCTTCCTGATCCGGCACGTCCACGGCCTTGGTGCGAATATCCACCTTTCGCATGGACTGAATAATTGGGAACACGAGCCTCCAGCCCGGTTCAACGAGCCCGGTAAAACGGCCGAGCAAAAACTTCACGCCACGCTCATATTGATTCACCTGCTTGATCGAAACGATCAAAAGCACGATCACGAACGGAATGAGAGAATAGAGGGTTTCCATATACAGAGAGCGTAGAACGGTTCGGGGGAGGCGTCAATGCGACATCTATAAAATCCGCAAAACCCCTTGCCTTTCCTCCCGGAGAAGAGCATGATCATCCACGTATGACAGCTCCTCATCGCCAAGACGAAACGGAGAGATTCACCTCGTGCGGATTTCTCTATAATCCAAAAACGCAAAGCGTTCTCCTCCACCTTCGGGATGGAAATACGACATTCTGCCCAAACTGCTGGGCGTTTTTCGGAGGAAAGAACGAAGGGCCCGAGACAAAAGAGGAGTGCTACAAAAGAGAGATGGAGGAAGAAATTAATTTCACTCCAACGGCAGACAATATTCACTTCTTGCGCCACTACCCGTATCCCGAGGCTCATGGAGATTTTTATATCTTCTATTCCCTATCTGAAGATCCGATCGAAACACTCACGCTCAATGAAGGTGCGGATTTCCAATGGATACCGCTCGACCGAATCCCTACGCTCGCCCTCGCGGATTACGCACGAAAAGATTTGGAATTTTTTATCAAAAACGTCGTTCGGGGATAAAAAGCTCTCTCTTCTTTACAAAGAAAAAGTCTGAAATACGAACAACGTAAATTAACCCTTGACAAAAAGAAGATTTTTGTCTATTTTCTGAGCCAGAAACTGCTAAACTACAGTATCTGCAAGATGTGGGAGATAAAACCATAAATCTTCCACAACTCCATCGCACCACAACAATCACATAGCAGGAGGTAGAAGCGATGATTCACGCACGAGAAGTCTCTCTCATCGGAGGGCGGAGGCCGTCCGTCCTCGTCACAAGCTTTCAGGATGATGACTGCGGGACCATCCCGCCGGCCCGTCTGAATGATGCGGAGTACGAGAAGGCGCTCCGGCGTTTCATCGGGGTCTGCACGGACATCGTTCTCGTTCATTCCGAAACGCGAAGCATCTATCTGGCATGGCGCCTGCAGAAGCCGAATGCGAACACCTACTGGTGGATGGGCGGGGGCATTCGTCCGGGAACTCCGATTGAAAGGTCTGCCGCCGAGATCTTCAAGCGAGAGACCGGAGTGAGTCTGGATCCGAATCGGCTCACCCTCGCGGCCTGTATAGACTATTACTGGAAGGATCGCGCCCAGGAGCCGACGGACATCGGCTGCCACATGATCGGCTACACCTTCTTCTTCGAGCCCGTGGCAAAGGAGATCGCGGCCATCGCGCGAAGCCTGGACGCCAACGAGTACGATGCCACGCGAGGGCTCACGATATTCAACCGGGAACGGATCGTCGAGCTCATCGAGTCGCACGAGATGCACCCGGCAGTCCTCGCCGTGTACGACCAGATCTTCCCGGCGCGATAGGACTCGGAATCCAAAGCGCCATTCGCGCTCTCGCTAATTGAGTTCGCATCCGTGTTCCGGGCTTCGACATCGAGACGAAAGAGTACCTTAAACCTTTCTTACGTAAATCTTCGAGGAGGAGTTCGCATTCCAGCGAGCTCCTCTCTTTGTATATCGTTCTTAAAAGCTCCGCTTCACTTCGGCATGAAGCTCTCTACAAATACGTAAAAACGACGGCTTTCGCTGTCGTTTTTATGGGTCGCGTTCTACGCGACGTGTCGCGTTCTACGCGACGTGTCGCGTTCTACGCGATGGTGCCCCGGGTTGGAATCGAACCAACATCTGACGGCTTAGAAGTCCGCTATTCTATCCGTTGAACTACCGGGGCATGTTTTGTCCGTAACGTGCGTGCCACGTTCAATATGACCGATGGCTAGCGTATCTCGAAATGCCTGACGAGGCAACCCTTTACCTTCCAGATTTTTTCAACGGAGACGACGGCCGTTTCAGAGTCTCAATCCACCCCCGGAGATAGTCCATCTCTTCCCGCAATACCCGATCAGCAACATTCAGCGCCTTGATCTTCTGCCAGTTAAAAGCAATGAAGATGAGCTTGAATGCCGCGAGCGCAACGACTACGCCGAGAGCAACGAGGACGGATTCCTTGGTGCCAAACTCCGGAAGGCCGGAGAAAAATCCGAATGCCGACGGCGGAATGATATTCGTGAGGCTCAAGGCACTGTCTCCAAAAATCGGTGCCTGCAACTTCGTCCGGGCTATCGTGTCATTGTAGAGACGCATGAAGTTCGCCACCACGCTGAATGACCACGCAACCGTAAACGTCACGCCACCGGAGAGCAGGAGGAGCCGGAGCGTGCTCCACGGATGCCAGGAGAGAAAACCTTTCGTTTCTTCGAGGAGGATTTTCTCGCGTTCACGTCGCTGCAATTCGTACGTCAACATTTCTCCGGCGCGATCCGGTACGCGCGTCACGTAGTCTGCCGTAAGAAGGAGACCGATCGGGATCAGTTTGTGTTTGGATGTAGGGGAAGGTTTGGACATAGGTGGGGCGTGGGGCGTGGGGCGTGGGGCGTGGGGCGTGGAAATCGTCGGGGGCTAAAAGGTGTTGTCAAATCCCCACCTACCACCTACCACCTACTCTTCATGATCATCCAGCGTCACGCCATGAAACGCCCGATGTACCTCACGAAGCTGTTGGTTCGTCACGTGCGTGTAAATCTGCGTGGTCGTAATGCTGGAGTGGCCGAGCATGGATTGCACGGAACGGATATCCGCGCCGTTCATGAGGAGATCCGTGGCAAAAGAGTGCCGAAGCGTGTGTGGCGTTACGTGCTTGGGGATGCCGGAGAAGACCGCATAGCGATGCACGAGACGCTCGATGGATCGTGGCGTGATCGGACCGATCACATCCGCGCCGGACGAGGCGCGGTCATGGCGCAGAAAAAGAAACGGACGTCCATCGCCCCGCTCTTCGAGATACGTCGCGAGCGCGTGCTTTGCCTGATTCGAGAGGAATACCACGCGCGTCTTGTCCCCTTTCCCGCGAATGCTGAACTCGTCGCGATCAAGATTCACCTGATCCTTGCGAAGGTTTGCCAGCTCGGAAACGCGCAGTCCGGTTGAGAAGAACAATTCCAGAATCGCGCGGTCGCGCAACTTGATGATCTTCGGCGCATCCGTCCGTTCCGGCGCATCCAGAAGACGCGCGAGATCCGTGGCATCTAAGAACGACACGTCGCGCGAGCCCTGTTTTGCGAGCTCGATCTTTTCCGCTGCGAGGGTTTTGACGTCATTGCGCGCGAGGTACTTCAAAAACGAACGGAGCGCGATGAGGTGGTAATTCTGCGTGCTCTTCTTGAGATTTCCATTCCCGCGACCGTCATCCAGACGATTGAGATAGAGGCGATACTGACGGACGAGCTCGCTCGAGACCGCATCCGAATCCGGATTCTTCGCCCACTCGATGAATCGCCGGAGATAGAATTCGTAATTCCGAATCGTCATGGGCGATCGGCCTTTCTCGATTTCGAGATACTCCAGAAATTGCCGGAGGTAGGAGGAGAGCGGTTTAGACATGCAGGAAGAGAGGGCGTAGATCGTAGATGGTAGGTAGTGGGTAGAAAATCCTCTATCTACTATCTACCATCTACCGAGTTCCAGTATACCACTTGCGTCGCAAAACGATCAGAACGGATGCTCGCCACGAGTCCCCTATCCTTGACCCGCACCTCGGAGCGCGGTAGGTTTTTAATCAGCACCTCTCACCTCTTTCGGTTTATAGAAAGGAACGATTATGAAACGACTCACTCTCATCCAAGGCGGATCGAATACGAGGTCCGTCATTCCAATCACTCGCGCACGAATCGCTCTCGTTCCAAACGAAGGTGACGATCCGGATCAGTGTTCCACGTGCAGATCCCTGCTCACGGACTTGGACTGTCGACGATGCAAGGACTTCCGCACGCTGGTCAACGTGCAGAGACCGAAGTTCTATCGCGCTATCTCGGTAACATTCCGAGAAAACGTCCGGGAACAGCGTCGACTCGACCGGGCATTCAACCAATCACGGACGTTTGATGATATGCTCGCTCTCCTCTCCATGGACATCCTTCCGCATACCACAGAGTGCGCCGAGTCCTGTAAACTCACCTCCATGCTGATGGATATCTTCGCGGAGCGTCGCGACGTACCATATCATCGACTTCCGGCCTAACCGGACGTCCTGAATTCCCAGGCCTCCCCTTCATCTCGTCGGGGAGGTCGCCTTTTATCCCTCTACCACGCGTTGCGCGATTCCATTTCCAGGACTACGCTATCCGTAAAACGTGGCATGAGACGAAAAAGATACGCTGTTCATATAACGCACAGAATTCGTTATATTATAGGCAATCTTATGCGGATATCGAGGCCATTATATGAAATCATTTTTAACTTTTAACCAAAAAAGCTTATGAAAAAAATAAAAAGCTGGCTATTCCCTCAAAAAGGGAAAGAAAAGCCCGCAGTGAGATTTTATGTCGTAATAACATAGGCTCTAGACTAGCAGACCGCATGATAAAATGCGATTATGCTTGTCAGTACAG
>CAZWYJ010000060.1:0-7385 GCA_964638165.1 uncultured Gammaproteobacteria bacterium
AGAATCTTAAATTCTTGAGGTCAACATCTACATCAGATCGCTTTCAAGGGAAGGGCCGGGGATGGGTGGGGATGTATGGCAGGAGCTATGGGTTAGGGGTGGGTGTTTATGGTCTTTTAGACCACGGACCCACGATCTTACGGGCCTACGGACCTGTACATTGACAAGTTTCCTAAAACAGGGTATTCTATTCTTATCATTTTTCGTGCTTTTCTAAGCCTTTTTGCTTGGAGAACGACGAAAGAGGCGGAGTATTTAGTCATTCCGCATCCTCGAGATCAATTATTATTTACTCATGACACGTGTTTTGAACGTGCGGAGTCAGATGTAGGAAGCGTTTTTACGCATCCTCAACGCGCAAAATTGCTGTATTTATAAGCTTTTTTGCTCATCCGTCACGTGCCCGCCTCTGGCGGGGCGAAAAACCCAAGTCAGTACAGAAAGCCATTCCATATGGTTCTACAACGAAAGCCGAATGATCGACCTCCGCAGGGGGGTTCCGGATCTTCGGGTCAACAGCGGTCATCTCAGCCGCAGCGTGCGCATGGTCGCCCTCCGTTTACCGGAGCGTCGCGTCCACCCGCTCGCCAGCATGAGGTTAAATCAGGGTCCCGCACAGCCCCGCTTTCGGCATCCCTCAAAGAAGGATTCCGCAAGGAAGAAGGCGATCGTCGGCCGGGACGAAAAAAGAGTTCGAAGTTCGGTCCGCGACAGAACGCCATGCCTCGCATGAGTGCGTTTAAGAATAAGCCGGTTTTGAAGACCGGAACGGATGAGGATGTCCTCAATGGGAAGGGCAACCGTTTGCGCGTGGTCGTACTCGGTGGCAATGAGGAGGTCGGACGCAACTGCACACTCCTCGAGTACGGCAATGACATCATCTTCATTGATATGGGATTGCAGTTCCCGGATGAAGACATGCCAGGCGTGGACTACATCATTCCGAACATGTCCTACCTGAAGGGCAAGGAGCGAAACGTGCGTGGCGTCGTGATCACGCACGGTCACTATGACCACATCGGTGGCATCTCGCACATCGTGCCGACCATCGGAAATCCTCCGGTGTTCGCATCGGACCTCACATGCGGGATTATCAATAAGCGCCATCAGGATCATCGCGACAAACCGCCATTGAATTTGCATTCCATCAAGTACAATGACGTCTTGCGCCTCGGCGCGTTCACGGTCGAGTTCTTCGGCGTGGCGCACTCGGTCCCGAGCTCGCTCGGCGTGATCATTACCACGCCATGTGGCATCATCGTGCACACCGGAGACTTCAAGCTCGACAGCGGGGAGAACGCGCAGTCCTTGCAGGAAACGGAAAAGATCAAGGCTCTGGGCAAGCGAAACGTGCTCGCGCTCATGTGCGATTCCACGAATGCGTCCCAGCCGGGTCGCCAGATGCCGGAGCATGAGATCCAGACGAACATTGACGAGATCATCAAGGGTGCGCAAGGCCGAATTATTATCGGAACGTTCGCATCCATGATCGCGCGTATCCAGCAGATCATCCTCGCGTGCGAGCGCAATGGCCGAAAGGTTGCCGTGGAGGGTTTCTCCATGAAATCGAACCTCGCGATCGCGCAGGAGCTCGGCTACGTCAAAGTTCAGCGCGGGACCCTCATTGATTCGCGCGACATAGACAAGTATCCTCGCGACAAGGTTGCGGTCGTCTGTACCGGAGCCCAGGGCGAAGAGCGCGCCGTGATGATGCGCATCGCGAATAACGAGCACCCGTTCCTTTCGATTGAGAAGGGGGACACGGTCGTGTTCTCGAGCTCGGTGATTCCAGGAAACGAGCGCATGGTTCAGCGTGTCAAAGATACGCTGTACCGCGAAGGTGCGGAGGTCATCCACTACAAGATGATGGACGTGCACGCGGGTGGCCACGCCAAGCAGGAAGACTTGAAGGATATGGTTACGTGGATTAAGCCGAAGTACCTCATCCCGATCGAAGGTCACTATTCCTTCCTGATGGATCATGCAAAATCTGCGGAAAAGGTCGGTTTCAAGCACGAGAATATTTTCGTGGCGGACAATGGGCAGATCATCGAGTTCGACGCATCCGGAACCGGCATGCTCACGAACAACAAGATTCCGACCGAGTACGTGTTCGTTGACGGCTTGGGCGTGGGCGATACGAACCGCGTTGTGTTGCGTGATCGTCAGGAGCTCGCAGGAGACGGCATCGTGATCATTGTTGCAGTCATTGAGGCGCGAACCGGGAATGTGCTCAATCTTCCGGATATCATTTCCCGCGGATTCATCTACATGAAGGATTCGCAGGATCTCATTCAGGCTGCACGCCGATTCTCGGTCAAGGTCTTGAAGGATACGGATCCGAATTCCGCCGCGAACCCGGCTTACCTCAAAGACAAGCTGCGCGATGAAATGGGCGAGTTCTTCTATAAGAAGACGGAACGCCGACCCATGGTGTTGCCAGTGATTGTAGAGGTATAGGAATCGTAGGGGCGCGCCGGTGGCGCGCCCCTACGAAACCAAAACACAAAAATCCCCCGTGATGGGGGATTTTTGTGTTTTGATGTTGAAATTATTCAGCAATTGAAGAGATGATGTCCTGCGTCGTTTGCGCGGAATTTGCATAATCGACAAAATTGACTGCCACGAGATAGCTCTTTGCGCCGGAAGTGATCAGATACTTCGCGTCAGGACACCCTGCGCCGTCGCAGATGAAGTCGATCTTTTGAACGAGCGGATTCGTGGTTTTGACGAGATCTGCATCTCCGACAACATCGGAGACGGAATCAATCTCTTCAATCACCATCTGATAACCCGACGTGAAGTCCGTCGCTTTTGGCGTTGCCGGACCTCCTGCGGTCAAAAAGAGCTTTCCGGGTCGGCTCGTCAGACGAAGATTCTTCTGTCCTTCTGTGAGCTCATCATCGTATTGCACGATAGAGAATCCTTTCGGAGCGGTGAGCGTGAGATCCCAATCAGTGTAAATTTGTACGTCCGCATTCGCCACGGATTTGGCGGCTTCTCCGCGCGAGAGCTTCACGATGCTGGTCTTGATCTGCTGGATCTGCGCTTGGAGGTAGGCGCCCTCGATCGCGGAACGGTCATTCGTTACTCTTGTCCCGAAGAAAACGGCGATGGCGGAGATGAGCAGGAGGTTCGCCATCAAGAGCGCGACGATGATGGTGTAGGCGGGATTTTGTGATGAGGTCGTGACGCGATTCGCGATGGGCGCGATGATGCGATCATGGACGGATGCGGTTTCACGGTTGGCACGAAACGATTGTTTTGGCGGCATAGGTGAGTATGAAAAATAAGTTCACGCACAGGATATCACATTTTTTCTCTCCCGTACTTTAGAACACGCGCGTACCAGAGGAGTTCCTCGAACATTTTATTGCAACGTTCGTCAAAACTCGGATCTTTGATGGAGCCGTCCTCGTTGAAGAGTTCGCGCACATTGGAGAAGTAGACGGATTCGCGGATCGGACACATGTGAAGTTCGATCGTGACGAGTTTGACCTGCTCTACGACGCGCACGCCACCCAATCCTCCGGAGCTCACGCCACATACGGCAACCGGCTTGCGCGCGAATTCCTCATAGAGCGCATCGAGCATCTCTTTGAGCGGACCCGGGTAGCCGTGATTGTATTCCGGTGTCACGATGATGAGCCCGTCTGCTTTTTGCATCATGCTGGCCCAAGGCTGAACGTGCTCCTGCTCGAATGTTTTCTTTTCGTGGTAGTCCGCGGGATCAATAAGCTCACTCTCGACGCCACGGAGCACGAGGAGTTTATGGACGTGCGCGGCGACAAGATCGCTCGAAGCGTTGTCGCGCGCCGTTCCGAGGAGAACGGGGATGGAGAGGGACATGGGGTAGTAGGTGGTAGATGGTAGGTCGTAGGTAGGGAATTTCCTACCTACGACCTACCATCTACTATCTACCTGTATTTTAGCACAATCCCTCCACACGAAGAGCGCATGGAGGGATGTGAGGGGAGGTTGTTGAAACGGTTACTAGGGGGGAGAGGGTAGGGGCGGTTCGCGAACCGCCCGTACGGGAAGAGGCGGAAAACGATTGTCGCTCAGATAATTCAGGAAAGACGCCTGAACGTCGGAGAAAGTATCTACGCAGATTTCGAACGCGTATCCGCCCGGCGCGGATGCGAATGGAACCCACGAACCGCGTGCTTTTGGCGAGAAGCCTTCCTGTTTTTCGTGATGCAACCATACGAGTCGAATCGTCCGTTGCACGCCGAGACGATCGGAGAACGTGAAGGTGAGGAGATGATCCACGCCGATGGTCTGAAATGTGTACGCAGACGTGTGGCATTTCTCGAGTAGCACTTTTACGTGATACTGTACGGATTCCGGCAGGCTGATCGGATACGGTTGCGCTGTTTCGCGATTCCGCTTTTTTGGCCGGCCGAATATTTCCGAGACGCTCTCTACACCTTTTTCGTTTTGCGTAGCCGTTGGACGAGAGAACGCACCAAATGGGATGGGAGTTGCTGTCGGATTCACGGCGAAACCTTTCTTCCGCTCATTAAAGGTACGGCGGTGCCCGGGTTATAGCATGATTTTTTCGCTTAGGGAAGAGGGTATGGAGGGGCGTGGGTAGAGGGGGGGTGGGGAGTGACTGGGAAGCTTATTAAAGAGGAGTGTCATTTTCTCCCCATGTTGAAGCCAAGCTTAACTTTTTTTGTATCGTCACGCAAACGTTATATTCTAAATTCCATATTCCATATTCAAAAGCAAAAAAGAGCCTTGAAGCTCCGTCATGTCTGATGTCGAATTTAACGTGTCGGATTGAGCGAGGCTCCGCCACGTGAACGACGGCGACCTTATATCAGGTAGCCACGTAAAGATTCTCGCTTCGCTCGAATCCACGTGACTACGTAAAAACGACGGACGAGCCGTCGTTTTTACGTGGTGGGCAAGGAGGGACTTGAACCCTCATGGGATTGCTCCCGCTGGAACCTGAATCCAGTGCGTATACCATTTCGCCACTTGCCCGTGGTAGTAGCTAGTAGCTGGGGGCTAGTAGCCAAGATCTGATAAATAGCAGACGCGACAATACCGTTTTTCACACCCTCCGTCAATGAAAACCCCTTCCCCCTAGCTACTAGATGCTAGCTACTAGCTACTCCCTACTTCCATCTCCACGTCGTCTTCGTGTACCAGTGATGGATATCGCTGAAACGGTCGGACGGGGAGCCGATGCGAATACGGTCGGACATGCCTTTGACGGAAGCGCTCCGAAGGTAACCGTAGGATGGACGCGTCAGAAAAACAGCCGGTGTACGATTCGTAATAGCCTTGGTCGTGAGCGCTCGAGCTTCATTGAGCGATTGCGTTGTCGTGGCGGTTCGCACGGCTTTGAGCGCATCGTCAACATCACGATCCTTGAGATTGGAGAGGTTGAGCCCGCTCCCGGACGCTTGTCCGCTCCACCAGATCGGGTAGAGATCCTGTGAGGCATTGAGGAGGACATTCCACACGATGATCTGTGAATTGCGGGTTTCTTCAAGATTGCCGACGAGATTTTCGAATGGCTGTGCGCGCACTTCAGCCTGAAGTCCGAGCATGGACCATTGTCGCGCGAGCACGTGAGCAACGCTTACGAGATCCGGAACATCAGGAACGGTGATCGTGAGCTTGAGGTCAATGGCGGTCGAGGTTGAGGCTTTTGATCGGACTTCCGAACCATCCTTAATGGTCCATCCGGCTTTGTCGAGAAGGGCGCGTGCTTCCGTAAGGCGTTCCTCGGGCGATGCATCGATCCCGGTATCATCGAAGGGGTAGGGTCCGGAGATCGCTTGAGCCGACCGTCCCTGCACCTCAATAATACCGGCGCGGTCAATCGCGAGCGCGAGTGCCTGTCGGATGGCGGGGTCCTTTAAGATGCTGTCGTCTGTATTGAAGAAGGCGATCGTTGATTGTGGTAATTCAAGAGACGAGGAGAGGATGCGGTCGCTTTTGGTGAGCCGCGAGATGTCTTGCCCGGGCACGAAGGCAAGCGTATCAACGCGTCCGCCGCGTAGCGCCTCTTCCGCAGAGCCGTGATCCGCGAAGAATCGGAACTCAATGCTTTTAAGAAGGGGCGCGATGCCGACGTATCGGTCAAAGCGGTCGAGTGTGTAGGCGAGGACGCCACCGTTCGCATTTCGGCGAAGCGAGCGCATCATGAAGGGTCCGGAACCGACCGGACGGATGTTCGCATCCGCAAGTAAGGCGTTCGCTGACGGGATATCCTGCCAGATGTGCGCGGGGAGGATGCCAATGGTCAGCGCGTGCATGAAATTCATGTTCGGCTCCTTGAGTTCAATGGCGATCGTGTGCTCGTCTATTCGTAAAAAAGTAGCATCACGAAAAGACGTCGCATACGGACTGCGCCATGCCGGGTCCTTGGCGGCGCGGAGGGTAAAAATGACGTCGTCGCTCATGAGAGGCGCTCCATCGTGGAATGTCACGTCTTTTCGGAGCGTGATCGTGAGTCGGCGGAGGTCCGGAGACCACTCGTACGCTTCCGCGAGGTCCGGCGTGATCTCCGTCCCGCTCGTGTGACGGAAGAGTCCGGAGAAGAGGAGGGCGCAGAGATCCGCATCCGGATCATTCGTCGGCGCGTAGAGCGGATTGAGGTACTTGGGTGACCCGACCACGGCTTCCACGACTTTGCCACCGGATGCCGGAACGCGAATCATGCGGTCATTCGCAACAGCCCATGCCACGCCACCGATGGCGATGATGAGGATGCCGACCGCAAGAAAGATGAGGCGCTGTTCCCGGGTATTCAGAACGAGACCCGCGTATCGGATCTGCGTGAACCGTGGAACCTTTTTGGTTTCCGTGACCTGTAAAACGAGCGCATGGTCATGCGCATTCGACGGAGTGAACTCCGTCGAAGAGAGCTCGCTGCGCCCATGCCAGAAGAAGATCCGTTTGAGGAGTGCGCGAATTTTGGCAACGAGGCCGTTCATTGTGATTAGCTGAGCACGATGGTCAGGATCGCGTTTCCGAAGAAGAGGATGGCGATCGCAATCGTGGCGTAGTGGAGGAGTTTTTCCACGCCACGCTTGGTTCGAAAGACTTCGCTTCCGCCTCCGAATGCCGCCCCAAGACCGGATCCCCGCTGTTGAAGAAGGATCGCCGTGATCAACAGAACCGAAAGAATCATCTGAATAATCGGGAAAATGAGTGCTCTCATAGGTACACAGGAGGGTAGCGCAGGGCCGGGCTTGCGTCAATGTGGGGAGTGGTAGTTAGTAGCTAGTAGCTGGTAGCTAGGGGCAGGAAGAACCCGTCGTGTTTAACGCGAGGGGGTTCTTAGTCAACCCGTCTTGACAAAATCTCTGTTTTCTGCTATGCTTCTCCATCGCTATGCTCTCGAAATCCGTTTCGAGGGGGAT
>CAZWYJ010000061.1:0-7259 GCA_964638165.1 uncultured Gammaproteobacteria bacterium
ACGCCTGCAGGCGGGGATACGACCAAGCTCATTGATCGCAAGTTTTTCGACGAGGATCTGCACTATGCCGAGCTTTTGGACGGAGAGGGTGTTCCGGAACTGCTGGAGCGCTTCAATGTCCCCCGGCAACTGCTCGTCGAAATCGTGCACGGCAAGGGCGTCCTCGGGCGCCTGCTCGATGTGGCGGATAAAACAGCCTACCTCTCGCGCGATGCGTCGATCTTTCATCAGCGCGTGCGCGGAGGGTATGCCGAGTGCGCGGAGGGGTATGCGGTCCATGATCTGCTCCGCGCGCATCCGGAAGATGCGTTCTCGGCATGGCAGTCTGTCCGCATCATCGGCGACCACGTCGTCTTCGATGACCATGAGGCGCTCGCGCGCATGCTCACGATCCGCGCATTGCTCTTTCGGGCTTTGTACTGGCATCCGTCCTCGCGGTTCACGGAGTTCATTGTCGGGCATGTCGTCTTGCGTCACTTGATCGAAACGGGAGTTTTACGAAAGGAGGATCTCCTCGTTTGGCATGATCATGATCTCGACCAGCAGATCCAGAAGTACTCTTGTTTCGGGAATCCCGCGGATTTCGGCCAGCCTCATCATGAGGGATTCGAGGATGAAACAGCGTTGGAGCGTCGGCGAGCAGAACTCGCCTCGCAAGAAGACGTCGTCCTCATGACGGAAATCCTGCCGGAACGAATATCGTCCGGGACGGCGTTCCACGTGCCTTACGGTTCGGGGACGGCTCCGTTCAAGGAGGTGTATCCGGAGCTCGCGGGTCCGATCGACGAGCTCGCTAAGACCGTCCAGCGTTTCCGTCTGTACTGGGTCTCGAAACGTACCTTGAGTGATCGTTTGCGCAATGCCCTGCGCGTCATCACGTTCCCGGTGCTTGCTTAGCCTCCTCTCATCGCTCACCAGCCGATGAGGGGAGGCTGTTTTTGTCATTGCCCCTTTTTTCGTGCCTTGCTAAGCTACGTTTCGTTATGTCCACCCCGCGAAATTTCGCAGATTACGAGTCCAAATGGCAGAAAGATTGGGAAGAACGGTCGGTCTATCGCGCGCTCCAACCCGGCGAATCAATGGCCGGGGAGAAGTTTTACGGTCTCGTGGAGTTCCCGTTTCCGTCCGGAGCCGGATTGCATGTGGGGCATCCGCGATCCTATATTGCGCTCGACGTGGTGACGCGCAAGAAGCGCATGGAGGGCAAGAATGTCCTCTTCCCAATGGGTTGGGACGCCTTTGGTTTGCCAACGGAAAACTACGCGATCAAGAATCACGTCAAACCGCAGGATGCCACGGCCGCGAACGTGGCGAATTTTCGCAGACAGCTCAAGATGATGGGATTCGGATTCGACTGGGACCGCGAAGTGAATACCACGGACCCGGCATACTACAAATGGACGCAGTGGATGTTCCTCCAGTTCTTTAAGAGCCGGTTCGATGAGTCCACGGGACGCGCGGTCTTCGTAAAGGATCGGGAGGCTCCAGTGACCTACGGACCTACGGACCTACGGACCTACGGACCTGATCGCATGGCCTACAAAGCGACCACCACGATCAACTGGTGTCCGTCGTGCAAGATCGGGCTCGCGAATGAAGAAGCGATCGGTGGTGTGTGCGAACGGTGTGGCGCGAGCGTGGAGAAGCGCGAAAAGGCGCAGTGGATGATTCGCATTACGAAGTACGTGGAGCGTCTCATTCAAGATCTCTCAAAGGTGGATTACCTCGAACGGATCAAGAAGCAACAGATTGATTGGATCGGGAAGAGCGAAGGAGCGATGATTGATTTTGGGGCGCAGGGCGCGGATCGCGGGGCGCGGGATGAGGTGATTCGCGTGTTCACGACCCGTCCAGATACCCTGTTCGGCGTCACGTATGTTGTTCTCGCGCCGGAGCATGAATTTGTCTCGAAGTGGATCGCGGACGGCGTGATCTTAAATATCGAAGAGGTGCGAGCGTATCAGAGCGCGTCTGCCAAAAAGGCGGATATGGAGCGCACGGCAGAAGGGAAGGAGAAGACTGGTGTTAAACTCGAAGGCGTGACCGCGATTAATCCGGCGAATAATGAAGAAGTCCCGGTGTTCATCGCGGACTATGTGCTTGCCGGTTATGGCACGGGCGCGGTTATGGCTGTTCCTGCGCATGACGAGCGCGACTTTGCGTTTGCGAAGAAGTATGGCTTGCCAGTCATGACCGTTATTGAACCAGACACGATGGACGAGCGAAATCCACCCGTTCCAGGTCAGTTGAATGTTGAACGTATTACCGCGCAGGCGATCATTCGTGATCCGAAAACAGGAAGAATTCTCTGTCTGAATTGGAAAGAGCATCCGTGGACGACGTTTGTTTTGGGAGGGGTTGAGAACGGAGAAAGTCTCGAGGAAGCGGCTCGTCGTGAGGTTCGTGAAGAAACCGGATATACGGATCTCAAACTCGTTCGAGTGCTCGGCGGACCTATCCGATCCCGATATAACGCTGCTCATAAAAAAGAAAATCGCATTTCGCACGCGACGGCCATCCTCTTTGAACTTATGAGCGATGCACGAGAGCGGGTCGCGGAAGATGAGCAGGCGAAACACGAAGTCGCATGGCTCGATCCAGAGGAAATCACTCGCGATCGCATGACGTGTTCCGAGCTCCCATTTTGGCTCGCGCGAATGAAGGATGAATCTGCGGACTGTTTTATCGGCGACGGCATCAATATCAATTCCGGTTTTCTCGATGGATTGGAAACGTCCGAGGCGAAGAAGAAGATTTCTTCTTGGCTTGCGGAGCAGGGGAAGGGCGGACCGACGACCACGTATAAACTTCGCGATTGGATTTTCTCCCGTCAGCGATACTGGGGTGAGCCGATCCCGATTATTATCTGCCCGAGTTGCGGGTACGTGCCAGTGCCGGAGGATCAGCTCCCTGTTCTCCTCCCGGATGTTGAGAGCTATGAGCCGACCGAGAACGGAGAGTCTCCGCTCGCGAAGATTCGTGACTGGGTGGAAACCACGTGTCCGCACTGCGGTGGCAAAGCCGAGCGCGAAACCGATACCATGCCGAACTGGGCCGGGTCTTCCTGGTACTTCATGCGCTACTGCGATCCGCATAATGATCAAGCCTTCGCCTCTGAAGAGGCATTGAAATACTGGATGCCGGTCAATCTCTATAATGGTGGTATGGAGCACGTCACGCTCCACCTCCTCTATTCCCGCTTCTGGCACAAGCTCATGTGGGATCTCAAACTCCTTCCGGAAAGCATTGGATCAGAGCCGTACGCATCGCGCGTTTCGCACGGACTGATTCTCGCCGAAGGCGGAGAGAAGATGAGTAAATCAAAGGGAAATGTGGTGAATCCGGATGAAGTGGTGAATGAGTACGGTGCAGATGTGTTCCGAACCTACATGATGTTCATCGGGCCATTCGATCAGCCAGCTCCGTGGGATACCAAGGGCATCGAAGGCGTGAAGCGATTCTTGGACAAAGTCTGGCGCCTCTTTGAGGATACCGCGCCCCGCGCCCCGCGCCCCGCGCCCTCTCTGGAAACGATCTACCATCAGTCCATCAAAAAGATTTCGGAAGACATTGAATCACGCGCATTCAATACAGCTATTTCCCAGCTCATGGTGCTCACGAATGCGTTTACGGATGCCGGCGGTGTTCCCGAAGGAATGAAAGAAGGATACCTTCAGCTCCTCGCGCCATTCGCGCCGCACCTCGCGGAAGAATTGTGGAGCAAGCTTGGAAAAGATGGGAGCGTGCATGCGTCCGGTTGGCCGACATACGATGCATCCAAGATCGTGTCTGCGACATTCGAACTCGTGATTCAGGTGAATGGGAAGGTTCGCGACCGCATCCAAGTTGCGTCTGATATCTCGGAAGAGGAGGCGAAGTCTAAGGCGCTCGCATCCGCGCAGGTTCAGAAATATCTGGAAGGCAAGGAGCCGAAAAAGATCATTTACGTGAAGGGGAGGTTGGTGACGATCGCCGTTTAAGCCTATGTCTGAAAAGCCAATGGAGATAATTTTCGTCGGCCCTGAGGCAGAGGTCGAGTGGGATGCGCATACGTGGTCTTTGGAAGATATTAAGGGTAGCATCCATTCCGCGTATGAAGCATGGCATAGTGCCATGGAACGATTGTCTGAACGTAGCGATTCTTCGCTTGGGCGGTTCTATGAGCTTCTCCAGCGCGCGGCATCAGAGTCTCCATCCTGGAATTATTTTTCGAAAACGGACCTCATTCGTCTGACGGATTTGGTTGAGGCTGCGGCTCTTCACGCTTCGTCCGAGCTTCTCACGAAGGGTGTGAAGGGTCCTATTCTAGCCAAGGATGTCCGCGCTCTCTTCGAGCGCGCGTTGCGTTTGGCTGAAGTCGAGGCTGGAACATCGGAGCGATAAAAGTTTTGACGAAAACAAACTCCCTCCCGGCGCACGTATTCGCACTGGGAGGGGTTTTGGTTGGGGGGGTGCCTGACGGCTATGCCCCCGAAGAGGTTCGGATTGACCGAATGGTCGGAAAGAACGAGATGGTGCCCAAGATCATCGGAGCAAAAAGAGCGACGACGCCTTCCACGTGGAAGGTCATGAGCATGACGGCGCACCCCATGAAGAATATGGTTGCCGGCACGCTGTCCCCCGCCCCCTGTGGCATCACGTAATGGATCGTGAGCCGATACGCCAGCCACGGCAGGACGATGAGGGTGAAGAGGAGGAGCACGATTGCGCTCAGGACGTAGACGAGAATATTACCTTGATGCTCGAGCCTTTGAACGCCTCCGTTCGCGAGGGCGATCAGCGCGAAGCTGATCAGGAGAATCTTGATGAGAGACAAAAATTCTTTTTTCATGGAATGTCCTCCAGAGGTCTTCCGGAAATCAGTACGCGAGATCATACCTGAAAAAGAGAGATGAGTCAAGGCCGTTTGTCGGGTTTTCCTCCTTGCATTCGTTTTTGACCGTGGTACTGAATAGAGGATGTCATCACTCACAATTCAGCGCTGTGCCGTGGCGCTCTGTTTGGGGCTGTTCGCGGGCATTGCCGTGCACGGTTTTTGGCCGACCACGTCAATATCTTTGTGGATTCCCTTGGGCATCGTGGGTATCGGTGTATGCATTCGGCACCCAATCGTTGTCGCACTCTGTGTGGGAATCGCCTTGGCATTCGTGCGGTTTGATCTCATGCTCCCGTCGTCGGCTGACGTGCTTTTGTCTCGAACCGGAGAGACAGTGGTGATCGAAGGCGGTATCCAGAAAGCGCGATCATACGATGCGCTCCTTCGCATTGATCATCTTGACGATGCTCCCGTGACATCAAAATCCTTCGTCGCTTTCGCGAAGCCGTCGGCGAGAGAAGGGGAGCGGTGGCGTGTCTCCTGCCGTCTTGAGAAGTCCGGGGAGGGAACGGCGATCAGTGATCGCATGGACCGCCGCGATCGGGCTTTCGTTCGATGTCGAGGATCCCTATCCGCGATGAAACGGGAGGACGCTCCGCGTTTTTTTCTACCTGGCATTCTCGCGCGTTGGCGTTCGGCGATCTCCCTGCGGATCACGAGCCAATTCCCCGGCGATCAGGGCGCTCTGCTCGCAGGTATCCTCTATGGCGATCGCGGATTATCCCAAGCAGCGAACAATGCCTTTCGCGCTTCCGGTATGACGCACTTGATCGCGGTCTCCGGCTCGAATATCGCCATCGTGGTGAGCCTGTTCGTCCCGGTTTTTCTCCTCCTCGGGCATCGGCGGCCATGGGCCATTTTGCTTTCCGGTATCGCTATCCTACTCTTTACGCTCTTCGTTGGAGCGAGCGCATCCGTGATTCGCGCCGCGATCATGGGGTGGCTGGCGATTCTCGCGCGCGTATTCGGGCGCAAGGCTTCGGCGACGAGACTTCTGCTCATCGCGGGGTCTATCATGGCTTTCGCTGATCCGTATGCTCTGCTCTACGACGCCGGATTCGCCCTCTCCTTCCTTGCAACATGGGGCTTGGTTGCATGGGCTCGACCGATTGCGGAGCGTTTATGGTTCGTACCCAAGGCGGCAGGCTTGTCGGAGATGATCTCAACCACGCTCGCGGCGACCTTTGCGACTTTTCCGTACTCGTCCTGGGCATTCGGCTCACTCTCACTTGCCGGTCTTCTGACGAATGTTTTTGCCATTCCCCTCACGGCCTTCGTGATGTTGTGGGGTGCGATCGCCGTCCTCTTCGGCGGACTTGTTTCATGGATCATCCTGCCGGCGAAGGGCGGACTCGCCCTCTTACTCTGGATCGCGGACATCGGATCCTCATACCCGTTCCTCCAGATTGGCTGGCGCATGCCCTGGTGGGCATGTGGCGCTTGCTACGTTTTTGGACTCAGCCTATGGAAATGGCGAATGAACCGTTCATGCTCTCCGGCTGACGATCGAATTGATGTATGGTCTAGCACTGTGGATAGATAGGACGTGTCAACGCCTTACCTTACAGGGCTTTGTGGGATTTTTTTTCAAAAAGTCTATACATTTGAGATGTTTTTCCAGCTAATCTCCGCTCTTTATCACCCATGTCAACGACCTTTTTGACATGTTTTTGACCGGGTCCGTGAGTCGCCTATTCTGGAAGAGTGGTTCGGTGGCAGTTTCTGCTTCCGCAATCGCGCTTTCACATGGTGGTGAGTTCAGGACGGATCTTGCTACGAAGATTCGTGCGTACCGTTTAAACGCGGGCGGGGTGTCCAGGTGGTGCTGATGCTTTCGCCGCGCAGGGGATGACGTCTCATCTCGTGCGCCGATGCGTTTTTTATTCCGCAAGGGGAATAGCGGTCGCCGGCTTTTGTGCGTTTATGCGTTCCGCACGGCCTTGAAAAATGATGACGGGAGATTTTTCTCCGCGACCGTCCTCATGTGGACGGCAATGCACCGTGATCATTTCCTCGAGGCGCTAGCCCTGCCCGTTCTGATGCGTCAAAGACGTCATGTCGCAGTTTGCTCACTGTCTTTTCCTAGGGGCCGGAGGTCCGCGTCGCACTCCGATGAGGGGGCGCGGATCTCTCGTTTTTCTTCAAAAATATAGGAATTAACGTTAAAAATTTATCCCCAGTATCTTATCTTGTCCCGTTCCGGTTCGCTGTGTACTATTAGAACAAATATAGAACAGTCTTAATGGAATATAGAATATGGAATATAGAATTTAGCATAATTATCTATTACATCGAATATCGCAGAGGGATTCGGACGGGAGTCTTACAAGGAAAAGGTTCATTTCTATGTTACGGCAAGAGGTTCTCTTCATGAATTAGAAAA
>CAZWYJ010000062.1:0-7110 GCA_964638165.1 uncultured Gammaproteobacteria bacterium
AGGCGGTGCCGTGTATCCGTCCGGATGCGCCGATCGTGGGAACGGGCGTTGAGCGTCGTGCGGCTGTGGATTCCGGTCATGCGCTCTTGGCTCCGGAAGACGGCGTGATCGTGTCGGTTGATGGCAAACATGTTGCCCTGCAGACTCCGGAAGGGAAGACGCATCGTTATGATCTCATCAAGTTCCAGCGCTCGAACCACAGCACGTGTATTGATCAGCGCCCGACCGTGAAGAAGGGTGAGCAGGTGTACGCGGGCCAGGTGCTCGTAGATGGCACGTCCTGTGATCACGGTGAGCTTGCGCTCGGACAGAATTTGCTCTGCACGTTCTTGTCATGGGACGGCTACAACTACGAAGATGCCGTCATCCTCTCCGAACGGCTCGTGCACCATGATCGCTTCACCTCGATTCACATCGAGCACCATGCGATTGATGTTCGCGATACTAAGCTCGGTCCGGAAGTGGTGACGAGTGATATCCCGAACGTGTCGGAAGAGAAGCTCAAGAACCTCGACGATCAGGGGATCATCCACATCGGCGCGGAAGTGAAGGCCGGAGACATTCTCGTCGGAAAGATTACGCCGAAGGGCGAAACGGATCTCTCGGCGGAAGAAAAATTGCTTCGCGCCATTTTCGGCGAGAAGGCTCGCGATGTTCGCGATTCATCGCTGTACCTCCAGCATGGCGAGCATGGTCGCGTCGTTGACGTGAAGGTGTTTACGCGCGAAGCGGGCGACAAGCTCCAGCCGGGCGTGATCAAGCAGTACGTCGTGGCGGTCGCGGACCTTCGCAAGGTGCAGGTCGGCGACAAGCTCGCCGGTCGCCACGGAAACAAGGGTGTCATCTCCAAGATCGTTCCGGTGGAAGATATGCCGTTCCTCGAAGACGGAACCCCGGTTGACGTGATCCTCTCTCCTCTCGGCGTCGTTTCCCGTATGAACATCGGACAGGTGCTCGAAACGCATCTTGGCCTTGCAGCGAACGCGCTCGGATACACGGTGGCTTCTCCGGTGTTTGACGGCGTAACGGAATCGACGATTCGTGAAGAGTTGAAGAAGGCCGGCATGCCGGAAGATGGAAAGATCAAGCTCTTTGACGGTCGAACGGGTGAAGTGTATGACCATGCGCCGACCGTCGGGTACATCTACATGTTGAAACTCAATCACATGGTGGAAGACAAGATTCACCAGCGATCCATCGGTCCGTACTCTCTCATCACGCAGCAGCCATTGGGCGGAAAGGCGCAGTCCGGAGGGCAACGTTTCGGAGAAATGGAAGTGTGGGCGCTCGAAGCCTATGGCGCGGCGCATACGCTCCAGGAAATCTTGACGATCAAGTCGGATGACGTTCCCGGACGTTCCAAGGCGTACGAGGCGATCATTAAGGGTGAACCGATCCGCAAGGTCAATGTTCCGGAATCCTTCAACGTGTTGGTTCGCGAATTGAAGGGACTCTGTCTGGACGTGGAGCTGTTGAAAGACGGTACGCGCATTGACGAGGGATCCCAGCGTCACGACGGATTCCGTCAGCGTCCGGCTATCGCATCCGCGCCGGCTCTAGATGAAGAGGATATGGTGTGGGGCCCGACGGGCGACACGGAACCTCGCGAAGTACCGGAGGCCGAAAAGCCATCCTCTGACACGATCTAATCCTCGTTTATCTCTATGTCATTCTTCCAAACGGAGAACATCAAGACGACCGACTTCGACGCCATGCGTCTGAAGCTGGCCTCGCCGGAAGTGATTCGCGGCTGGTCATACGGGGAAGTCACAAAACCGGAAACCATCAATTACCGGACGCAGAAACCGGAGAAGTCCGGGCTGTTCGCTGAAGAAATTTTTGGACCATCAAAAGACTGGGAGTGTTACTGTGGAAAGTACAAGAAAATTCGCTACAAGGGGATCGTCTGTGACAAGTGTGGCGTTGAAGTGACGCACTCGCTCGTGCGCCGAGAGCGCATGGGGCACATCGAGCTGGCTGCGCCGGTGAGTCACATCTGGTTCCTTCGCGGCGTGCCGTCCAAAGTCGGCACCACGCTCGACATGAGCGTGCAGGCGCTCGAGAAGGTTATCTACTTCGCGAACTTCATTGTGACGGACGTGGATGAGGATTTGCGCACGAATACGCTCGAACAGCTCCGCGCCGAGTACAAGGGGAAGCGCAAGGGTATCGAGTCCGAGTACGAACGCGAGGTTGAGCGCGCGAACGCCAAGGCTGCGCAGGAAGGCTTGAAGAAGAAGGAGGCTGAAGATCTCTTGGAGAAAGTCCAGCAGACGAAGAAAGTACGTCTCGAAGAGCTTGATGAGGAGTTCAGCTCATCCGAGAAAGAATTGAAGGATCTCCATCCGCTCAAAGTGATGTCGGAAGTGGATTACCATGATCTCTCGTTGAAATTCGGTCACGTCTTCGAGGCGAAGATCGGCGCGGAAGCCGTGAATGAGCTTTTGGGCAAGATGGACGTCGCCGCCACGATCGAAGTTCTCCAGAAGGATCTCGTGACCGCATCGGATGCGAAGCGTGACCGCGTCATTCGCCGCTTGAAGCTCTTGAAGTCATTCGCCATTCAGGGACTGGATCCGAGCTGGATGATTTTGAAAGTCGTCCCGGTCATTCCGCCGGATTTGCGGCCGATGGTTCCGCTCGACGGAGGCCGTTTTGCCACGTCCGATTTGAACGATCTGTACCGTCGCGTGATCAACCGCAATAACCGTCTCAAGCGACTTGTGGAATTGAATGCGCCGGAGGTCATTACCCGCAATGAGAAGCGCATGCTTCAGGAAGCGGTGGATTCGCTCATTGATAATAGCGCGCGTCATTCCAAGACGGTCATCGCGGCAACGGGAAAGAAGCGTCAGCTCAAATCTCTCGCGGATTCATTAAAGGGAAAGCAGGGACGCTTCCGTCAGAACTTGCTCGGAAAGCGCATTGACTACTCCGGACGTTCCGTGATCGTGATTGGTCCGACGCTCCGCATGGACCAGTGCGGATTGCCGAAGATTATGGCACTCGAGCTGTTCCGCCCGTTCATCATTTCGGAACTGATCAAGCGTGAGGTCGTTCACAATATTCGTAGCGCGAATCGGTACATCGAGGCGGATCACTCGGACGTGTGGGACATTCTGGAAATGATCGCGAAGAACGCCGTGGTACTTCTGAACCGCGCTCCGACGCTCCACCGTCTCGGTATTCAGGGATTCCAGCCGGTCCTGATCGAAGGGAAAGCCATCCAGATCCATCCGATGGTTTGTTCCGCCTTCAACGCGGACTTCGATGGAGACCAGATGGCCGTTCACGTGCCATTGACCGAGGAGGCCCGCCAAGAGGCGCGCAACCTCATGCTTTCCACGAATAACTTGCTCAAGCCGGCTACGGGTCAGCCCGTGGCGCGTCCGGACAAGGATATTGCGTGGGGAGCGTTCTACATGACGACGATTCTCGAACCGGCGGAAGGCGGCAAAGTGAAGACGTTCGGATCCATGAGTGAAGCGGTCTACGCCTATCAGGCCGGAAAGATTGATATCCGCGAACGCATCAAGACGCGTCTTCCCGTGGAGTACGGCGGATCTGTTGTAGAGACGAATGTGGGACGTTTGCTTCTGAACGAGCTTTTCCCGAAGGAAATTGGATTCCGCAATGAACCGATCGGCGTAAAGCAGCTCGCAGAAATCACGCGCGTGGCGCTCGACGTCCGCGGATTCGAGCGCACGGCTCGTTTTCTCGATGAAGTGAAGGAGATGGGCTTCAAGTACGCCACGAAGTCCGGCTTCTCGTACGGCATGGGCGATCTTCCGGATCTCGAGGTCCAGAAGAAGGTTTTGCTTGAGGAGGGTGAGGCCCGGGTTCGCGACATCGAATCGCAGTACGCGGATGGTTTGCTCACGAAGTCGGAACGGTACAATCAGATCATCAAGACGTGGTCTGATGTGAAGGATCGTGTGCAGCGTTTGTGCAAGGAATCGCTTGATACGGGAGGCACGATTTACTCCATGATTGAATCCGGCGCTCGAGGATCCGTGGGTCAGCTCACGAACGTGTCTGGTATGAAAGGTTTGGTGGCGAGTCCGTCCGGAAGTATCATCGAGCTTCCGGTGAAGTCCTCACTTCGTAAAGGCCTCGACGTGCTCGAATACTTCATTTCCTCGCACGGCGCTCGAAAGGGTTTGACGGATACGGCTTTGAAGACCGCGAACGCTGGATACCTCACGCGCCGTCTCGTTGACGTTGCGCAGGACGTGGTCGTTGGCGAGGAGGATTGTGGCGATACGGTCGGCGTGGTTCTTGAAGCCAAGGAGTGCGAGTACATCGGCGAGCCATTGCTCACGCGATTGCTCGGACGCGTTCTCATGAGTGACCTCGTGGATGGCACGACGAAGGAAGTGTTGATCCCGAAGGGGACGCTCATCATGCAGGAGCACATCAAGCAGATTGAGAAAAAGGATCTTCGCGAAGCGCATGTCCGATCCGTGCTCACCTGTCGGTGCAAGCGCGGTATCTGCCAGCAGTGCTACGGGTACGATCTCTCCTACAATGAGCCGGTGAAGATGGGAACGGCGGTGGGTATCATCGCGGCTCAGTCCATCGGTGAACCGGGAACCCAGCTCACGATGCGCACCTTCCACATGGGAGGCGTGGCCGGTGGAGATATCACGATGGGTCTCCCTCGCGTGGAAGAGCTCTTCGAGGCGCGTACACCGAAGCGCAAGGCGATCGTGACGGAAGTCGCCGGCAAGGTCAAAGTGATTTCCGGAGAACGTCGCATCATCGAGCTTTCGAACGGCGAACGCGTCTTCGATACGAATTCCGGTGGCAAGATGGCTCTCATTGAGCACATCGCGGTTCAGGAAGATGTGTTCCCGCGTGAAACCGGTGACAAGGCTCAGGTCAAAGAGGGCATGAAGGTGAAGGCCGGCCAGGTCATGATTCTCAAAGCCGACGGGACGGAGATCAAGGCGGAGCATGACGGCACGGTCGCGACCCAGAGCAAGGGCGTGAAGGTTATTTGGGAGGGCCCGGCCGTGATGGAGTATCAGATTCCGATCGGGTATCAGATGCTCGTGAAGGACGGTGATGAAGTGCAGCCCGGTGATGCATTGACCGAGGGACACATGGACCTCATTCAGCTCTTCCGTTTGAAGGGTCGCGAAGCGGTCATGCGTTACGTGCTCAAGGAAACGCTGTTCATCTACGCTTCGCAGGGGCAGAAGCTCAATGCCAAGCACGTGGAGATTATCATTCGTCAGATGTTCAGCCGTGTGTACGTCAAAGACGCGGGTGATACGGAACTTCTGCCCGGTGAGGTCGTTGACCGCGCCCGGTATCGGTATGAGAACGAGCGCGTGGAGGCCGAGGGCAAGCAGCCCGCGGTGGCAGATGATCTCTTCATGGGCATCACGAAGATCTCGCTTTCCACGGAATCATTCCTTTCCGCCGCGTCCTTCCAGGAAACGGCCAAGGTGCTCATCAATGCCGCGATTACCGGCAAGATTGATAACCTTGAAGGCTTGAAGGAAAACGTGATCATCGGTCGCTTGATTCCTGCAGGCACGGGTTTCCATGCCGGAGAGGAATATCAGGTTGACGGGGAAGAAGATTTCGAAGGGGATCTGGGTCCGGTTGAGGCATAAGGGTTCCGAAGATTTCTCGTGAGAGAAATACAAAATCTCCCCGATGCTCGGGGAGATTTTGTATTTGGACATTCGATCACTCTTCAAGAGCTTTTTTTGCCCGTTCGCGTAGCCTATCAATAACTTTCGTGTCATTCGGGAAGCGTGCTCGAAGATTTTTGACCTCTTTTCCCGCCTTTCGGAAGCCGTTCGCCACCATTTCCATGATGTCGAATTCGGGTATTTCGGGATATCTGTCCCATGCCTGCTTGATGAGGATATCCATGACATCGGAAAGCGTTTTTTCTAATTCCTGTCTTGCGTTCGGATCCGCTTCGGTATGGAGCAGCATGTGGGCGCACTGCGCGATGAATTGGTCCCTGGCTTCGCTCTCGATTTCTTCCTGATGCGCTCGCGCGGCCTCCGAAGAGACCTCGCCCCATTTTTTGGAGGCTGTGCGAAGAGAGCTTTCCTCTTTTCGGGGGTGGATCGTGAACTCCGTTGGTGTTTCCGGCCCTTTTTCTTTCATATGCGTAGAAGTATGCCATTGAGGGGAGGGATTGTGAAATCTTTTAACAACACCCATCCCCGGCCCTTCCCTGAGTACAGGGAAGGGAGCTCTCGATGATGGTTTCGTCTCTTTTTGCTCCTCCTGTGCGTTTCGCGTACGCTACGGGCATGGAACCTGTACGCGTCATCGGAATAGATCCGGGTTTTGGCCGAACCGGGATCGGGATTATTGATACGAAGGGGGCTGATGCTACGCATGTGTGGCATAGTGTGGTTGAGACTTCGCCAAGCATGTCTTTCGTGGATCGGCTGACGGCTGTTCGCGCGGATATCGCGGAGGCGATTCGTCGTTTTCAGCCGAGCATCGCATGCGTGGAGTCGCTCTTCTTCCAGTCGAATGCCAAAACCGCGATGCAGGTGGGCATGGCGCGCGGGGTCATCCTGCTCGCGCTCGCGGATGCCGGACTGCCGATCGTGGATGTGACGCCGAATCAGGTCAAACAAGGGATTGCCGGGTGGGGTGGGGCGGATAAGAAGCAGGTGCAGGAAATGGTGAAACGTCTTTTGAAACTCAAAGAGATTCCCAAGCCGGACGATGCCGCGGACGCGCTCGCCATTGCGATCGTGGGAGGGCTCATGGCGAGGGGGGCCTTCGGGGGACAAGTGGGGAGGGTAGAGGGAGTAGCGGGGGGAAAGGAATTTTGACGGGATTCCTTTTTGTGATAGAGTCGCGCCATCGGTCCTTCGATCTCAAATCATGCAAGAAAAAGGAGCATCATGGCCATGATGAAAAATGACTGGATTCGGCTTCTCCGCACCGATGTCAGCGCTTTTAACAGGGCTTACGTGGCCTGGCGAGACACACACCCCAGAGAGGCGTTTGATCTTGTCGGAGTGGATCTCGATGGGGCGA
This sequence comes from uncultured Gammaproteobacteria bacterium, assembly GCA_964638165.1. Classification (GTDB taxonomy): domain Bacteria; phylum Patescibacteriota; class Patescibacteriia; order 2-12-FULL-60-25; family 2-12-FULL-60-25; genus 2-12-FULL-60-25. The sequence continues at coordinate 7,027 of CAZWYJ010000062.1, forward strand.
TGCTCGTGAGAGCGAATCTCTCCGGCGCCGACCTCTCCGAAGCGAATCTCGTAGAAGCTAGGTTTAGCGAAGCGAAGCTCATCG
>CAZWYJ010000063.1:0-6863 GCA_964638165.1 uncultured Gammaproteobacteria bacterium
GCTTCTTTCAAGATTCTGTCAAGTCTGTTCACCAGATTTGGCATTTTTTACGGAGAACCTTCAAAAAAGATTACTTTTTACACGTCTGAAAAAGCGACGCGCAAATATCCCGACTTTGGCTAAGAAGCCGATCCCTGGCCTCAAAACACAGATCCGCTGAAATCGGCTCTACGTCCTGAAAACGAATCGCATCTTGCGCCTCCAAATCCGTCACCATCCCCATGGACGTAATCCCGCTCTGATTCTCAAGGGTCACGGCGAGAATGGCATGCGCGCATGACGGACAGGTTAAATGAAAAAGGCGCATTCCTCCGTGCTCCCCCAGGAGACGAATGCACTGATCTTCATACGTCGCATCACAGAGTGGACAGTGAGACAAGAGTTTTGGCGAGATCTGCATAATGAAGATCCTAACGATATCAGCGGACGCGAATGAAGGCAAGAAGAAGGGCGCGCCGATGGACAAATGCAGAAACCCCCGACACATCAGCGCCGGGGGCTCGTAAGACATTCTCCTTTCTGATCATTTTTTTCTGGCCCGTGCCTGTGGCGGATGGCACCACCAGAAATCAAGCTCCGTCCAAGGTTCATACACATACCGGCCGCGAAGTATCTTGCGGAATCGCTCGTCCAGCTGCAGTCGCCGCACTTTGAATACCGACATTTTCATGAAGGCGGTTCTACGCCGGGCGCGATGCCATTGCGATAGTTCCGGTAGGAATCTTCAAGCAGGAGCTCTTCTTTTGCCGAGTTCGCGGCTTCGAACGTGTGGCAGACGACGACCTTGTATTTCATTCGGAGATCCTCGCATTCCGTTGTGAAGCGCATAACGTCACCAGGAATGAGATAGAACTCGCAGGAGAAATCCCGATGCGAGGTGAGGGTCGTCGACCGGATACAGACTTGCTGTTCCCGAGTGAGACGAAGTCTGAGACCTGCATGTATCGTGCCCACCTCATTTGATACGCCCTGCACGACTACGCTGTAGTCTTGATTGTAATCCTCACAGGCAATGACGACGTAAAAGCTGGCAGTGAGATTTGCCAGTTCATTTTCCGCCTCGCGCAGTTCCCTGCCGGGCCTCGCGCGCTCTTGCTCGATGGCGCGCTTTTTTTGTTTTAGTTGCTCCACTTTTTCTCGTGCTTCTTGAACAGGGTCCATGTCAGACTCCTTTTTTGGATGCGCGTCCGTAAAATAGACGCGTTGACGGTCGATTTCGGGTGATCAAAACCCAAACGGAAAGGGCTAAGCACCCAAGTGCCCAAGGTAGAACTTCCTTATTGTTGAGAGGAACAATAAAAACAACATAGCAAAAAATGAAGAAAAAGTCAAGCATACATTACAATACCCCGCACTCCGAGACTAATTCCGTCCTACGCCCCGCGATCTGCGCCCCGCGCCCCTCCCCTCACCCGCTCGCGCGCCGATGGACCGCAATACTCTCGATGATCCCGACGCACAGAAACACCGCAATCATGAACGATGCCGCCGCGGAGATGAATGGTAGTGGAATACCCGTCACCGGCATGATGCCTAAATTCATTCCGGCATTGATAACAATGTGAATGAGAAAAATCGTTCCGATGCCAAAGAGTAAAATCATCGCAAACGGATCGCCCGAATGCTTTGCGAGCAAAAAGCAACGCGTAAAAAAAAGCGCATACAGCCCAAGAATGAAAGCGATGCCTATGAAGCCGAGCTCTTCTCCAACGACAGCGAACGTGAAGTCCGTAGACGCTTCCGGCAAAAACCGCAATCGTGACTGCGACCCTTCGCCCACGCCCGTACCGAACATCCCGCCGGAACCGATGGCGATACGCGCCTGCGTCACGTTGTATCCCGCTCGCATGGGATCGCGCGACGGATCGAGAAATGCCATGAACCGGTCCTTCTGATATGGCTCAAAAAGGAAAAGCCATGCACAGGAAGCGACAATGGCTCCGATGCCGATAAACCCGGCGATCACCTTCCACGGGAGGCCGATGAAGAGGACAGCGCAGAACCACAGGGCGAACATCACCATGGCAGAACCGAAGTCCGGTTGCGCGAGCACGAGCCCAGCATATCCGGCTGTCGCGAGAAAACTCCCGGCAATAGCATGCCACGGAAGTCGGTGTGCAAATCGCACGAGGTACGCCGCGAGGAAGATGACGAGACAAACCTTTGCGATCTCAACGGGCTGAAGAGAGAGTCCGCCGATCACGTACCACCCGCGCATTCCACGAACCGAGGCTCCAAAGAGAACGCCCCCAAGAATGAGCGCGCCGAACGCGTAGATCGGGAGTGCGAGGCCGCGAAGTTGACGATAGTCGAAAAGCGCGAGAGCCGTTGCACAGACCCCGCCAATGACGAGCGCGACGATCTGCTTCTGAAAAACGAACAAGCCGACCTCCGGACGGGACATGCCGATCCCGTACACCACCACCAACCCGACCGACGTGAGTGCGAGAACGGCGAGGAGGAGGATCCAGTCAAAACGGATGACGATATGCTGAAATCGCTGCATGGCAGGATCATAACCTACCCGCCGGCAGGGAGGAAGGAACGGGAGGGAAAGGCAAAAACAGGGCGTGGGGCGTGGGAAATACCCATTGACAAATACATTGAAAGGGGTCACTGAATATCTTATATGAACATCCGATCCCATAAAGACCTTCTCGCTTGGCAGTATTCGTATAATCTCGCTAAGGAAATATACAAAATCACTGATACCTTTCCGCCATCAGAGCGATTCGGACTCACCTCACAATTACGACGCGCCGCAGTCTCGATTCCATCGAATATCTCCGAAGGGTATCACCGATCAACAACGAAAGAGTATCGAAATTTCTGCTACATTGCGTACGGATCAGCTAATGAAGTCGAAACGCAATTACAGCTCGCAAAAGATCTTGGCATGGCACCTGATGCATTGTGTAAAAACGCCGACGAGCTGCTCCGCTCAACGCTTCGGCTACTAAACAAGCTCTGCCAAGCACTCCGAGAATAACCCGCGCCCCGCGATCTGCGCCCCGCGCCCCTGCTAAAACCTCTCCGACGGCAAGTACGCAGACGAATCAAAGAAATTCACAACAGGTACGACTTCCGTTTCCGTGATCGAGGGCAATGTCTCATACCAATCCGTTTCCACCACGCGAGACTCCCCGGGCTTAAATTCGGAAATCGTAATGTAATTCACGGCGACCGGCGCATTCGCCCGATGCAGAAGCACGTAGATCCCAACATTCCAGTATCCGTACGGAGTCGGGTTCTTCAAGATGAAGCGCGTGCGCGTTGCCTTGCGCGTGCCGATCGTCAAATTTGTCTTCGTCTCAAGATCTTCGATCTTAAAATCATCGTGACTTGCCATCCATGCCGCAAAATCCTGTCCGACAATCGCCGGATCAACGCGCTTCCACACGAGATTCTCCACAATGAGCGCAGACGTCTTCCCTCCTGTCTTCTGAGGAGCAAATCCGAATTCACCGAGGTATGCGGACTGCTTCGGCATCAAAAAACCGCTCTTCATCGCCGTCTGCTCTCCGCTCACATTGAACCGATACGTGAATTCCGCGTACCACTGATCATTCGGATTCGTGACCGCAACGACCATATCCAAACGACTATCCGTCCCCTGAAAAACCTGGACCGGACTCGTCTGCACGGAACGCGGCCGGTTCGACTGCAACCGCTGAGCCACGAAGGCATTTTCCGCAATACTCTGCGTAATGCGGGATTCGATCGGATAGGAAATCACGTAGGCATCAAGAACACCCCACAGCGCATATCCCCAAAACAATGCATTGATGGCAATGAGAAGGACGCGGGCACTTCGGCGAATCTCCAACTCGTGACGAACCCAAAAAGAGGAAAACTTCAGTTCGCCTTCTGTGAAACCTGAACCGATAATCACTTCTTGATCCGGCATGATGATGAAGGTAGTTTAGCACATGCAGACAGAGGGGCGTAGGTTGTGGGAATTCCCGCGCCCTGCGCCCTGCGATCCGCGCCCCAACAATGCTATACTCTCCTCAGATGCGATTGAAAGCATTCTTCCAACCGAAACCGTCCGTCACGCATGAACGACGGATGATGCTCGCCGGATTCATCACGATTTTTCTCTTCGTGACGGTTTTCTTTTTCCTGACAAGCGCGCTCCTGCATGACGTACAAGTCCGCATGATTGCCATTTCCCGCACCGCAAGAGCCCTCATCCGCGCCACGCCTCCCAAACCCGAACGGTATATCGCAACACCTCGAATCACAATCATGGATACCGAGATCGCCACGACCGTGACCCCGGCCATCGTCGAGGACGTGACCATACCGGAAGATCCGAAACCGGAACTCCACCGAGGTTTTCACATCATGACGACAGCGGATGGGGAAATGAAGCTCGAACCACTCAGCGGCGACGTCGCATCGCTTGGAACGATTACGATCCCGTCCTTCGCGCTCCTCGCGCTCCGCTTTTCCGGGGAAACGATCACGAGCGCTTCCATCCCGCTGGGATCGGATCGCGTCACGGCATACCTTTCTACGACGAAAGGCGGAATGACCAAAATCTACGCGGTGAATATCCAAACGAAAAAAGCCACTGTCGTCAAAACAATCAATGGCGAGAATGGCATCGTGTACGCCACATACGGCATCAGCGGGAACCGTCTTGTTCTCGTAAACACCGCAGACCAGAACCTCGAGAGCGCCATGACGCTCGACCTCAGCAATCCATCGGGATCGCTCGCGAGGTACGAGACCGACAAATAGAGAGGAGAAGGTAGATGGTAGGTAGTAGGTGGTAGATAGGAAATTTCCTACCTACGACCTACCATCTACGACCTACCGAGCCCGAAGGGCGAAGGGGGCTTCCCCTCCTCCCCTCTCTCCTGTAAGCTAGGCTCCGAATCGTATGGCAAAAACTGAAGCACGAAAAGGCGCGTATGGCGCAGAACAAATCTCCGTCCTTGAGGGGCTGGAGCCGGTGCGAAAGCGTCCGGGCATGTACATCGGATCAACCGGACCCGAGGGGCTCCACCACCTCGTGTGGGAAGTGGTTGATAACTCGTTCGATGAAGTCATGGCCGGTCATGCCACGGAAATTACAATCACACTCCTGCCGGATAATCACGTCTCCGTTAAAGATGACGGTCGAGGCATTCCGGTAGACATGCACAAGCAGTACAAGGTCTCCGCGCTCGAACTCGTGATGACTAAGTTGCACGCCGGAGGAAAATTCGGCGGCGAAGAGAGCGGGTACAAAATCTCCGGAGGCCTGCACGGCGTCGGCGTGTCCGTGGTGAACGCTCTGTCGGAAGAACTGGAGGTCATCGTGGAACGCGATGGGGGAAAATTTACGCAAAGTTACAAATGTGGCAAGCCGGTTGCGAACGTCAAAAAAATTGGAACATCGAAAAATCACGGAACGACCACCATCTTCAAACCGGATAAAACGATCTTCGAGTCCACGGAATTCAGTCTCAAAACCATCGTGGATCACTTTCGACGGCAATGTTACCTCACCAAGGGCATTCACCTTGTCGTGGTAGACGAGCGCGAGGAGGGCTTGCGCAATGCTTACGGCTTCTACTTCGAAGGCGGAGTGGCTTCGTACGTGGCGCATCTGAACCACGCGAAGCAAGCAAAACACGAAAATATTTTTTACGTGGAAAAAAAGATTGAAAAAGCGGAGATTGAAATCGGCATCCAGTACACGGACGATCTGAACGAAAACCTCTACGCCTTTACGAACGGCGTGATCAACCCGGAAGGCGGAACACATGTGCAAGGATTCCGTACCGCGCTCACCCGCGTGCTCAATAATTACGCGCGCACCAAAAACTTCCTCAAAGAGAAAGACGCAAACCTCTCCGGCGAAGACGTGCGCGAAGGACTCACGGCCGTGATTTCCGTAAAAGTTCCGGAACCGCAGTTCGAAGGGCAAACCAAGGCAAAGCTCGGAACACAGGAAGTGCGTGGCTACGTGGAAACCGTCATGTCCGACGCGCTCGCGACGTATCTCGAAGAGCATCCGCGGGACGGGCAGGCCATTCTTGAGAAATGCGTGATCGCCCAGCGCGCCCGCGCGGCCGCCCGCGCGGCCCGCGATACCGTGCTTCGCAAGGGCATTCTCGAAGGCCTCACGCTCCCTGGAAAACTCGCGGACTGTTCCAGCAAAGACGCGGCGAACAGCGAAGTCTACATCGTCGAGGGAGACTCCGCCGGAGGTTCTGCCAAACAAGGGCGCGACCGCGATTTTCAGGCCATCCTCCCGCTCCGCGGAAAAATCCTCAACGTGGAACGCGCTCGCTTGGATCGCATGCTCACGAGCAATGAAATCAAAACGATCCTGATCGCGCTCGGCACGAATATCGGCGACCAATTTGACATCTCCAAACTGCGCTACGGCCGCATCATCATCATGACCGATGCCGACGTGGACGGAGCGCATATCCGCACCCTGCTCCTCACGCTCTTCTACCGATACTTCCCGGAACTCATTAAGAACGGCCATATCTACATCGCGCAACCGCCGCTCTTCCGTTTGCAAAAAGGAAAAAACTTCCGCTACGCGTACAGCGACAAAGAACGCGATGCGATCATTGAAGAATTCCAAAAATTGAAGGATGAAAAAGCCGCGATCGCAAAAGGCAAGAAGCGCGACGAAACGAAAGAAGAGCCCGCGGAGGATGCGGGAGGAGAATCGGCGGAGAACGAGGAGGCGTCCGATGTGGGCACGAAAGTCTCAGGTATCAATATCCAGCGCTACAAGGGCTTGGGAGAAATGAATGCGGAACAACTTTGGGAGACGACCATGAATCCGCGAACGCGTTTGCTCAAGCAGGTCACGATCGATGATGCCGCGGCCGCGGATGAAACCTTCGATA
>CAZWYJ010000064.1:0-6581 GCA_964638165.1 uncultured Gammaproteobacteria bacterium
AAATGCCTTGAAGCGAAAGGATGAAGCGCCAGCCTTCCTGATACTGGAGAATGATTTGAATACCAACCCACGTGAGGAGGATTCCAAGCGTGGTCCCGACGATTCCGCCGATCGTCGTAAGTAAGACGGCTTCCATGATAAATTGCGCGCGGATATCCCCCTGCTTTGCCCCGATGGATTTGCGCAAACCGATTTCCCGCGTGCGTTCCGTAACGGAGACGTACATGATATTCATGATCCCGATTCCGCCCACGATGAGCGAGATGGCGGCCACGGCCGTGAGGAATAACTGCAGAACCTGCGTTATCTGTTCCGTCATTTCTACAGTCTCCTCCTGCGTGATCACTCGAAAATCATCCTTATTTGGATCATCAATATTATGCAGGTCACGAACGATCTCCTGTGTCCGCGCAACGGCTTCCGGGGCGGGTATTGTCGGCTTGATGATGAACTCCATGATCGTCTCCATCCCGAACGCATCCATGGCTGAGGTATAAGGGATGTAGATTGTCTTGTCCATGTCCTGAAGAAAGCGCGTCCCCACTTTTTCCGTTACGCCGATGACACGATAATTAAGCGTGCCGATTTTTACGGACTTGCCCACGGGCTCATCAGACCCGAATAAACGACGCGTGACCTCGGATCCGAGCACCGCGACACGGGCACGAGAGTCAACATCATCCTTCGTAAAAAATGCACCGGAAGTCATGGCCATGTCGTAAAGCGCTGGCTCATCCTCCCCCGTCGCCCAAACGGAAATAGCCATCGTCTGGCCATTGGCCGTGGCCTCGTCCTGTTTCATGATGATGCCGACCATGTATTCAATCCATGGTTGGCGCTTAAGTGCCTTGTAATCCCTTTCCTTCATGACTTCTCGCGGAATCATGGTGACAGCCCCCTCCTTATCGAGCGGCTGGCCACTCTCCACGAAAATGAGGTTGGAGCCAAAAGAGTTGATCTGATCAATGATATAGAAACGGGCGGATTGTCCAATGGAAAGCACGAGGATCACGGATGCGATGCCAATCACGATTCCAAGCATCGAAAGAAGCGTGCGTCCGAGCGTACGCTGCAGACTTCCGACTGAAACAGCTATGAGATCGCGGATCTGCATAGTGTCTATTTAAGAATATGTCCGCTATCCGGGCGACGGCGTTGAGTAACCTGTTTATCCGATTCAATGAGCCCGTCATGGATTTTAACGATACGCTCGCCGTATTCCGCGGTATAGGATTCGTGCGTCACAAGGATAACGGTGTGCCCATGGTGTTCATTGAGATGATAGAGGATATCCATGACTTGCTTGCCCGATTTCGAATCCAAATTTCCCGTAGGCTCATCAGCGAGAATAACATCCGGTTTTCGGATAAGCGCCCGGGCGATCGCCACACGTTGACGTTCTCCGCCGGAGAGCTGATTCGAAAGGTTATTGACGCGATGCCCCAATCCGACGGCCTCGATTGCATCCATAGCCATGGCGTCTCTCTTTGAAAGCGGAACGTCGGAATAGAGGAGAGGGAGTTTAACATTCTCAAGAACCGAGGTCTTCGGGAGGAGGTTAAAAGTCTGAAAGATGAATCCGATGTTTTCTCCTCGTGTTTTCGCGAGCGCATCATCATCGAGCTTTGAGACATCTCGTCCATTAAACTCGTACAATCCGCTTGTTGATGTATCCAGAAATCCCAGAATATTCATGAGCGTGGATTTTCCGGAACCGGAGGGTCCCATGATGGAAACGAACTGAGATTTGGGGATTGCTAATGATACGCCATGCAGAACGCTCGTCACGATGCCGTCGTTTTCGTACTCCTTTGTAATATCAACGAGCTTGATGACATTTTCCATGCTATTTTGCTTTTTCAGATACGATGATTGTTTGCCCCTCACTCAATCCGTCAATAACTTCCACTCTTCCTTCATCCCCTCGCAATCCAAGCTTCACGATCTTTTCGACCGGCTTTTTCCCCTCCAGCACCCGAACGGTTTGAACGCCGCTTTCCTGATCCGTTTTTACCGCTCGCATCGGGATGACGATGGTCTGATCCGCTTTTGCGGTAAGGATCGTTACGTTCGAAGTCATACCGGGCTTGAATTCCATTCCATCTTGAGGCTCCAACTGAATACGCGATTTATAGTAAACAGCGTCTTGCACAACGGTTTGGTCAGGATCTTCGGAGACGACAGCGCCATTAAAGACAACGCTATCTCCGTATGCATCGAGTGTAATCGTCGCAGATTGACCAAGGTTCACTTTCGCGACATCGGCTTCCGGTAAGAGAATCTCAATATCGTACTCGTTCGTTCCGACCATTTTAATAACGGGCGTATTCGCCGTAATCTGTTCACCAAGCTCAGGAACAATTTCGGAAATAATGCCATCCACGGGTGCCACGATTTGCGCCTTCTTAACATTCACTTGAGCCTGCTCGTACCCCGCCCGCGCATCAATAAGCGTGGCGCGTAGTGGAGCAAGATCCACGGCTCGCGGACCGATCCGTTTAAGCTCCAGGGCGGCTTGCGACGCTTCGAGGGACGCCTTTGCAATCGCGATCGAGGATTCCGCATTCTTGACCTGTGTCTCTGCGTTTGATTTTGCCGTTTCAAGATTTAGAACTGCAGTTTCGTAGGCATTTTGATACGTATCCGAATCAGACGTCTTTCCGAGTTTCGCATTGGTGTATGTTTGAACACTCGTTTCAACGGAAGATTTTTGTGTGGAAATGAGCGTTCGATCCGCATCAATGGTCGCTTTCTTCGTTGTTAACTGCGCTTCCGTTAATGACGAACCCGCGATAGAGGTCGAGAGGACTTTTTGAACATCTGTCAAAAACGTCTGCGAGGCGAGGAGTGCGTTTTTGACGCTTTCCGTCGCATCGAGAATAGCGCTCTCTTCGGAAGATCCGCTTAAAGCCCTCACCCTTGCTTCCGCCGTATTCTTTGCGTTTTTTGCGGCTCGAAAAGAAAGCTCTGCGGTTGGCATGGCCTTGCTATCGTAGAGGCCGAGTAACTGCTTATACGTGGAATTCGTGGCCGTATCATCCACGCCGACAATGGCGTCACCATCCGTGAGTGCGGTTTGGAGGGGACCGAGTGAAGAAAGAAGTGCGAGTCGAACATTCGTCAAGGCATTGGCAATCGTCTGCTGATTCGTCGTCCCCACGTTTGCAATATTATCTTCCGCTGTTTTGACGGCTAATTCTGCATTCTTTATGGCATTTGCCGACGAAATTTTGGTGTTCTCAAGATCAATGAGCGACTTGTCGTAAGACGCCTGTGCTTTTAAGACATCTGCCTCAGATACGCGAATGGACTGTTCCGTCTCCCCCGCTTCACGTAAACGAAGATTCGCTTCCGCTGTCGCAACATTCGCTCCCGCTCTTCGAAGAGCAAACATCAAATCATCATTACCAAGTTGGGCGATGATTTCACCTACTTTGACCTCGTCTCCGACGCTTTTTTCGACTGATGTGAGCTTCCCGGATGCCTCAAATGAGAGCTCGATACGCTGAGCCGGCTTCATCTCTCCCGTGACTTCAACCGTGCGAACGAGATCTCGGCGAACAACGAGGTCTGTTTCGTACAAGTCATTCTGACTCGAACGTAAGCTATTCGCCCACCAGAGACCTATAACGAGAAGGATGGCGACGATGACGTAGGTTCGCTTTTTCTTAAGGAATAACGGGAGCTTCATATGGATTTTGAGATGGAGGCGATTGCGGAATTCATGTGTGAAATCATTTCTTTCAATTCACGCGACGGGATAAGCATGAGTTTTTGTCCATGCCGCATCATCATAAAAACATCCCCTTTTTTTAGGCGTAAAGATTCTCGCAGGGCTTTTGGGATCACGATTTGCCCGCGTTCACCCAGCACGGTTGTTCCGCAAATTTCAGGCGGTTCGCACGCAGGTTCTTTCATAGGTATGTAAAATCATACATTTCATACCGATTTTTGTCAACCCTTCTTTTCCACAAGACCTAGCCGACTCTTCATGATCTTCTTTGAGAGCTCCACCCCAGGCTGATCGTACGCATCAACATCAAAGAGCTCTCCGAGCATAGCTACGCTGATTTGCATGGTCATGAAAAACTCACCAAGACTCTCCGGATCAAGATCATCCAGAACCATAGTGGCGTTTGGCCTCTTCTGTACGCGGAGCGCCTCGGCCGTGGCAATGCGTTCCGTGGCACGAATTAAGCCCAGAGAAAGATGGGAGTACGCGCAAAGAGACGGGTCATGTTCTTGCGGGGTGATGATTTCGGTTTCGTGCTTCTTCGTATCAATAAATGTCACCAATTTATCAAGCGGACCTTCGGCATAGAGCTGAAGCTGGGAATGTTGGTCCTCCGGGCCCATGGCGGCGATTGGCGTAATGCCACGGTGGACGACTTTTCCGGAACGATCCTTTTCCTTTCCGAGGCTCTCTGCCACGAGTTGTCGAATCCATCGCATGCACTCTTCGAGCCGTCGCCGATAGGCCATGTACACGTGGATGCGACGCTTACCCTTCTCGGCGTGAATAAACTGAACCCCGGCCATACGACATGCCACGCCCTCACTCACATCCGAATCCGTAAACGAAACGACGGCGCGCGTGGCTCCGCGAAGGAGTGCTCCGACATCAATCCCCCCGACGATCGCTGGAAAAAGTCCTGCGGCCGTGAGCACGGAAAATCGTCCTCCCACGTTCTGCGGAATGGAGAGATGTCCGTATCCGTTCCGACGCGCGAGAGCAACGAGTAGGCCGTGTTCAGGATCCGTCGTGACAATGATTCTCTCGGCATAGTGGCGCTCACCGACTTTCCGAATGAGTCTGTCGCGCAATACGCTGAAGACGGACATGGGCTCAATCGTTGAACCTGATTTGCTCACGACATTGAGAACGGTTCGCCTAAAATCGAGCGTCGAGAGGAGGTCGGTCAATTCATCCGGATCCGTTGTTGAGCCGGTAAAGTGCACGCGCATGGCCCGATGTCCTTTTGGCCGACAGGCCTTGAGAATTGCACGCGCTCCGAGATCCGATCCCCCGATGCCGATCACGACCAGATCCGTGCATGTTGCGGGGATGTCCGAGTAGACTTTTTGAATTTCCAGAAGAGCTTCTTCGTCTTTTGGAAGGAGAAGGAAGCCTTGTATCCCCTTTTTTGCATCCCGAAGAACAGCCTCACGTGCCTTCCGAAGCTGTGGATGTATTTTCCGCCACTCTAAAAGTGTCACGCCGTTTTTCCCAACATGAGACGAAAACATATTTTCGTCGTCATAACGAAGTTTGCCCCTTTGCATGAGTGTAGTATAGCGCACAAAAGAGCCGGATGCCTACTTCACATCTTTTTGACGACGAATGACGTATCCGCTTGCATCAACGAAGCAACGGGAGTGATAAGAGAAATTTTCCGGCCCATGAAGAACGATTGAACAGACCCCCATTCTAGATCCATCGGAAACCTTAAAGCCGAAATTGTGTATTCCGAGCTCCACGATCGCTCCCCATGCTGACTTTAACACGGAAGCGAGATGTGTATGATCTGCGGGGTAGAAGAGATGCAGGTTCATTTTGGCGATTTCACCTTTATAGTTCGTAAATTCAAGATCAACAGCATATGCCCCGTCAGGCACCGGGATGCTTTCGCCTAAATGGAGTTCTTGATTCGCGACGTTTTCAACAAGCTCCGCATACGCCTCCTTTGCATCTTTCCAACGCATCCATGCTTCATGATCATGTTTCATCCATCCTTCGACAGATCGTTTGGCCGTTTTGCGCATTTCTTGTTCAGCTTTCCATATACGCTCTACGGCATCCGCAAGTCGCTGTTGTAGCTCAGCCATCCTCTCTTCAAGGAGTTGCGGAGTTATGATATCTGCGCCGGATTCCGGGATATTCGGCGTAAGAGGCATTTGTTCCGACATAAGATGCGAGTATAGCAAGAGAAGTAACTCGGGTAAAAACAAAAACGCCAGGATTTCTCCCAGCGTTTTCATTGGCTCGGGGACAGGGATTCGAACCCCGGTTACTTGGGCCAGAACCAAGCGTCCTACCACTAGACGATCCCCGAAAGCGTGCGGAATCATATCGGATATTGAGGATTTTGTCAAAAATATCTAGTGACGGGGGAATATTCCACCTACTACCTACTATCTACCATCTACTATACTACTATTTTCTACCATCTTCCTGCTATACTACGCACATGCAAAGGGGCAAACTTCGTTATGATGACGAAAACATGTTTTCGTCTCATGTTGGGAAAAACGGCGTGACACTTTCGGAGTGGCAGAAGATCCATTCGCGTCTTCGGAAGGCGCGCGAGGCTGTTCTTCGGGACGCGAAAAAAGGCGTGCAAGGCTTTCTCAATCTCCCGAAAGACGAAGAAGCGCTCTTGGAGATCCAGAAGGTCTATACCGACCTCCCGACGACGTGTACGGATCTCGTGGTGATCGGCATCGGGGGTTCGGATCTTGGAGCGCGGGCGATCTTGAAGGCATGCCGTCCGAACGGCCATCGCGCCATGCGCGTGCACTTTACCGGCTCGACCACGGATCCCGATGAATTGACTGACCTCCTTTTGACGCTCGATTTCAGG
>CAZWYJ010000065.1:0-6390 GCA_964638165.1 uncultured Gammaproteobacteria bacterium
ACGCGCACGGTCTGCATGCCCTCTCGATGAAAAGTCTCAATCGTGAGGTGGCGGGAATCCGTCCACGCGATACCCGCTTGCGTGGTCGTCGCATACCCCACCGTATCTCCAAAAGAGAGGCGCGGACCCACGACCCAACGGCGAGCGTTCGTGGCAATGGATCGGATGAAGACATCGTCTTCCGCGATCACGCGAACGCGATAGACGCCGGGACTTGTTGCCGACGCGGAGATCGCCCTCTCGATCACCGTACCCATCAGCGTATCCCGCGACCCGCCAATCCCAACCGCCGAACTCGCCAAGACCTCATCATCTTTCAAGATTTGGAGGATGACCGTGTCCCTCCCCTGCTTCCGATTCGAATCCTGAAGCTCGAAGCTGAACGAAACCTTTCCGGCCGCAGGCACGGCCCAGATATCCAGCGACCCGCGCAGAGAAACATTGACGACGCGCGACGTACTTGTTGCATCCTGCAACAGAGGCTGTACGGATGAAGCCGACCACACGGCCAAGGTATTGAACTGCGATGTCGAAAGAATATCCTGCGAGGATCCGGCGCGAACGTACCCAACCCTGTCTCGAGACGATGCCGGTTTCCATTCCTCGGATTGCAAGGGCGCGAACCACATGGGCTGAAACTCAAAAGAGAGCGATGCGTCGTCGCGCAGGACGCCTAACTCAATCAGATGCTGGTTATTCGGCCGGAATTCAACCTCAATATCCATGGTGTTATAGACGCCCGGAACGCGCGCGGAACTGTACACGGGGTCCTGGAGAATGCGCTGACCGCGCCAGCCTCCGTCCTGCACCCCCGGACTCGTGGTCCGCTCCGCGGGAAGGAACGGGTCCATCCACGCGCTCGATCCATCGAATGGGAGATCAAATATAACGATCCCGGACGGCGGGAAACGCTGAACAAGAAGATACCCGGCGCCCACAATTGCGAGCGCCCACGGAATCACGCAGAACGCGAGAAGGAGGCGACGGACTATCATGGATCTTTCTTCGGAGGAACGAGGTAAAACAAGCCCTCCTTATCAATGCGCAAAATCGTTGCCCAATGATCCACGGGATATGATCCGCGTAAAACCTCCGGAACATCCTCATGCGTCACAGGCGTTCGATGAAAAATGAGCACGGGTTCCCTGGATTGGGCGAGCGCACGAATCGTTTCCGCATCCGGTAGCGGACTTACGACGGGAAACGCTCCGGCAAAAATCTTATCGCTTCTCTCGGAAAGGATGAGCGATCCCGGCGGAATCATCCGCTCCGCCTGATGACGGATGGAGGCATACCGAACCAATTCTTTTTGCGTAAAAAGAACGGACTCATCATCGTGTGCGAGCGCAATCCCCCACCCTTCCATAACGAGTAGTACACCGATAGCGATATAGATCGGAACGCCCACCCATGGCCACGGTCGCGAAAACCGTGACCATGAGACCCGTTCAATCACCGCCGCGCACCCAATGGCAATAAGGGGCGCAAGCGGAAGTAGGTAGCGCAAAAAAGAATTTCCAATCGTCGCTGTTCCATTGATATTATCCGCATAGGACGTCTGTCCGTACGCTAATAAAAGAACACCTCCTGTCCAGACAATTAATGCCGTTGGAACATGACCGCGCCACCCGCACCTTTGTTGAAGAACAAGATACCCCAGGAGCGCCGTCGCAACCCACAAACCAAGAATACTAAACAAAAACGCGCGAATATTATTCCAAATCGTGCGCGGATGAAAACCAATCGGCACGAGAGATCCGATCGATCGCTCCGTAACCACGGTATCCGCCTGCTTCACTTCCGCAAAAGCATCGTCGCGATCATGCAAAAGGTATCCGGCCACAGGCAAGTCCTTCCACGAGGCATGGTATGGATAGGTCTGCTTCGCGAGCACGGCTCCGTATCCGATCATGATGAGGAGAGCAATGCAACACGAGAGACCCGGAAGAGCCCACTGCTTCTTCCCATACACCTTCGTCGCCCGTATTCCCTCAAACCCCGCCCACGCGACCCACGGAAGAATCCACATCGCTTCAATCGGACGAATCAGGAGCGCGAGACCGAGAGCTAATCCCCCGAGAGATCCGAAAAGCGCGCGCTTCCACCGATCAGACTCGAAGGCGGATCGGATGAGCCACACGCTCCACAGTGTAAAGGCGACAACCGGAAGGTTCGGAAAGAGCCCGCGATTCGCATACAAGAGGACGGTCGGAAACGAGAGGAATACCCATACGGACCACCACGCCACCTTCACGCCGAAATATCGTCGCGCAAGGAGCCACAATGGAATTGCTGACGAGAGCACGAGAAAAGCTGGCATGAAAGCTCCCCACCCTTGATGAACGCGTTCCGCGAGCGCCGTGAGAAAAGGCATGCCTAAAAATCCAACCGGAACAAGCCACTCCCCTTGTCGGACCATGCTGCGCGCGTGAAGGCCGACGAGATGCTCGGTATTCGAAGAAAGGTTATGCGGGATACGGAAGATCCCGGTCTCGTTCCATGCCCGGGCGAATAGCATCGTCGCCGTCTCATCCGGAGAACTGAAAACCTCCGTGGTCGTCCGTGGCAACGTCAGGGCAAACGCAACAAAAAAAGCGCAAATACATGCGATTCCGATGACCCGGGGGACGAGCGCTCGCATCGGTGGAATAGTCACTGGCACAGGATAGCAGTCCCATGCCTTCGTGTGAATTGTCCGATCATCTCCCTCTTGGTAGGATAGCGACATGATAAAGCAACTTTCCTTGACGATCGCGACTCTCTTCATCATTTTCAGTCCGATACTCCAGGCGTCCGCGCAAACGGACAGCCGAGGATTCGAGATTGACGATGCATTCAATCCGAATATCGTCCTCACGGACAATGACGTCTTCTCGATGGATGGCATGACGCTTAGCCAACTCACCTCTTTCCTGCGGTCAAAAGGCACGCTCGCGGATTACCGAACAAATGATATTGATGGCGTAGAAAAAAGCGCATCGGAAATCATCTGGCACATGGCGACCATGTACCAGATTAATCCGAAATATCTCATTGCCCTGCTCCAAAAAGAACAGAGTCTCGTGGAGGACACTGCGCCCACACAGAGACAATTCGATTGGGCTATGGGATTCGGGGTCTGCGATAATTGCTCCAAGGACGATCCGGCCATTCAGGATTTCAAAGGCTTCGCGAATCAGGTGTACTATGCCGCACGGCAGATGCGCGAAAAATACTACTTCCGCGTGCTCTCGGACGGAGAAACATTGACCGGAATGGCTCCGGGCCGAACGGTCGTGATTGACGGCATTACCGTGACGCCGGCGAACATCGCAACGGCCGCGCTCTACACCTACACTCCGCACATTCATGGCAACCTCAATCTCTGGAGAATTTGGCGCCGTTGGTTCAGCAAAAATTTCCCGGACGGCTCCGTGGTCAAAGGTATTCCTTCCGGAACGTACTACTGGATCCGTTTTGGCGAACGTCGTCCATTCGCCTCCGTCTCCGTCGCGGCTTCACTCGTAGACATTGACCGCGCCATGGAAATTTCCGACTCCGAACTCGCCGCCTACACCGAAGGCGCGCAAATAAAATTCCCGAACTACTCGCTCCTCAAGGATCCCGGCGGAAGAATCTGGCTCATCGTGGACAGTGAACGTCGCCACATCGTCAATATGGAAGCCTTCCGGGCATTTGGATTCGTGGAGGATGAGGTCGAAGAGGCAACGGATGGAGACCTGAATCAGTACGCAATCGGAGAGAAGCTCACGCAAGAAAGCATGGATCCGCAAGGACTCCTCGTTCAAGTCGAAGGCCTTAGAGCCGTGTGGTACGCCGAGGGCGGTCGCAGGCACCTCCTCCAGCATCCGGCGCTTCTCACCATGTACTTCCGGGGCGAACGCCTCAAGCGTATTACGCAAGAACAGCTGGACGAATTAACCGAGGCGGAACCCTTCCTGATAAAAGACAGCGAGCTCGTCAAAACACCGGACAGCCCGGCGGTCTACGTGATGGAGCATGGTGCCAAACGACCGATCCCGTCCGGAGAAATCTTCGAATCCATGGGCTGGAAATGGTCGAGTATCCGAACCGTTCCGACGGATTTTCTCGAAACGTACGAGGAAGGCGCTCCGATCATACTCGATGCGCCATCCTTGCAAATCGCTTCGATCGAATAGACCCGCTCCGTATGATCACGCTC
Organism: uncultured Gammaproteobacteria bacterium; assembly: GCA_964638165.1. Taxonomy (GTDB): domain Bacteria; phylum Patescibacteriota; class Patescibacteriia; order 2-12-FULL-60-25; family 2-12-FULL-60-25; genus 2-12-FULL-60-25. The sequence goes on from CAZWYJ010000065.1 coordinate 4,184, forward strand.
GGTGCCATTGTTCCTCATTCCCCACTTCTCGCGCCCCGCATCGGAAAAGAGAGGCGTGATGAACTGCGAGCCACGCTCCTCGCCTACCAACAACTCGAAGAGCACATGTACGCCAGAGGGATTGAAACGCTCGTCATCGTCTCTCCGCACGCAAAAAGCTACCCCGAGGCATTCAGCGGAAATATGGCGGAACATTTTACGTGCACGCTAAAAACCTTCGGTGACCACGAAACCGCAATAGATATTCCGTGCGACATTCTCACGCTTGATCGCATCCAACACGCGCTCCGCGCGCACACGAATACTCCTTTCACCCTAACGACATCGCAAGAACTTGATTACGGCTTCACCATTCCGATCCTCCTCTTGTCCGAGCACTTCAAAGATCTTCGCGTCGTTCCGATCTCACCCTCTCTGCTCTCTGCGGGCGCACATGTTGATTTTGGCAGAGCCCTGCGACCCATTCTCCAAGAAAGCGGTAAACGGATCGCCGTCATCGCCAGCGCAGACCTCTCGCATAAGCTCGATCCGAATTCTCCGACCGGAGCAAATGTCGAGGGACCGGCTTTTGACGCCACCATCCGCGCAAAATTAAAGACCATGGATGTCGCCGGCCTCTTGAATATGGATCCGGAAGCCGTGGAAGCGGCCGGCCAATGTGGATACCGCCCGATCATGACGCTCATGGGCGTCTTTGACGGTGTCCGAACAACACAAACCGAACTCTGCTACGAATCTCCGTTCGGCGTCGGATACCTCACGGAATTGATCGAACCTGTTTCGTAAAGATACTATCTATGGATGATCATCCCATGCCATCCAACTCACGCCCGGAGAGCATTGGCGATATCGCTGCGCGTTTTTCGATTCCAACACAACAAGAAGCGCGCCGAGGCATCCACTCGCCACTGCACGATCTCGTAGACGATCTCCGTCGCGACTTTGGCGAAACGGCAAAATCAGGAAAAGGATCATTCGGCTTCTATCTCGGTATTTTGAAGCGTCTCGGCCCCGAACGCGTCCGACAAATCAAAGCCGAAGTCGATCAGAGCGATTCGTCCAGTAGAAAAAGGCTTTTTTGGTGGCATATCGGGAAAGCGCTCAAGATGCAGACCGGGAAATGAGGTCGTCAGGTTGTCAGGTCTTCATGTTTTCAGGTCCAATCACCTGACTACCTGACCACCTGACGACATGATGATCTGAATACCTGATGACTTGACTGAATCGCTTTTTTCCGCTAAGATGACTTGACATGTATTACGATTCCTGGACGATTCTCACTCATCCGAACAAGCGACTCCGTGAAAAATCGGTGTCTGTTGACGTTGAAGAGATCACAACCCCGGAATTCCAGGCCTTCGCAGACCAATTCGGCGCTTTCATGATTACATCAGATGGCGTGGGCCTCGCCGCCCCGCAGATCGGATTACAGAAGCGGATCATCGCGGTTTTGGAAAAAGAAAAGATCAATCTCTACATCAATCCAGAAATCATCAAATCATCTTCCGCACTCCAAGAAAGCAAAGAGGGATGTTTGAGCGTTCCTGGCGTCTACGGCGTCGTAGACCGCCCAAAGCGCGTCCGCGTTCGCGCGCTCAACCGTCACGGACGCGTCGTGGAATTTAATGCCTCGGGTTTCGTCGCCACTATCTTTGATCATGAAATAGACCATCTCAACGGGGTTTTGTTTATTGATAAGATGAGGGAGGGGTAAAAAACCCACCCCCCGACACTTCCCCGCCTTTCATCCCCACCCATCCCCAGCCCTTCCCTTGAAAGCGATCTGATGTAGATGTTGACCGAGGATAGAGCCCAAAACATCCTCCTGTCACCCTGCCGTGTCCGCCTTTGGCGGGAGCGAAGCGAAGGGTCTATTTCGAAATTTCTATCTCCACGATGAGCATATCGTTCTCAAAGAACCAAAAAATGGATATTCTGGTACTGGGGATTATGAGGTATGGTCACCTCCTTGCGGGGAAATAGACTCCTCGCTTCGCTCGGAGTGACAAGAGATATTTCGTTCAAACAAGAGCGACCGCATGAATTTCGCTGTACTATCAAAAGAATCTTGAATTCTTGAGGTCAACATCTACATCAGATCGCTTGAAAGGGAAGGGAGCTTGCTATGAAAGGAAATGCGTACGCAAAAAAATTCCCCTCCCTTTTGCCGAGCGAAGCGAGGCTAAGGGAGGGGTTAGGGGTGGGTG
>CAZWYJ010000066.1:0-6390 GCA_964638165.1 uncultured Gammaproteobacteria bacterium
TGGGGCGTGGGGCGTGGGGCGTGGGGCGTGGGGCGTGGGGCGTGGGGCGTGGGGCATTGTCGGGTGATCTTTGCACGCTGTCAAATACATCTCCACCTACCACCTACTATCTACCACCTACCGTCTAAGTCGCTTAAACAACATCGTTAAGCAATATTTTCATGCGAAACGACAGCGATACGAGCAATCAAGACATGATCTCTTTTCCCTGTACCGCTATACGGTACAACAATTCGGCCTGATTTGCATAGACGCGCAGGAATGCTCCATCTATGTCCAGCTGGTCATGCTTAACTATCGGGAGAAGTAAAAAAGCCTTTGCATCCATATCCTTTCGGGAAGACGGGATAACGAGAATATCTCTCCCACGATCATCGCGGATGAAGTGATGCGAATGATCTCGCAGATGCACTTCAAGCAAATCTCGATTCGAAATGGCAATCCCAACGCTCGGATCAATGAGGAACTCCTTGATCGTTCGAAGCTTATTCAATGAAACAAAACGGATCGCCCCATGTTCGGAACGCACGAGCGCAGCGGCTCCGGCAATAATAGACCGGAACAATTCTTTACGCATGCGGTCTTCCGTATCAATTGATCCCGCTGTTTCATTCGCCAATTTCTTTAATGCATCCAGCTGGCGGTTAACAGCCCCAATGTATTCATACGATGCGACAAGTTCCCGCTTCGTCTTGTCCAGATTCGTCTCCACGATCGCTTGTTCCTTTTCCTTTTTCTCAAAAAGATGTTCGTAGAGACTAAAAGTCACCAAACCGGAAAGCCCAAAGAAAAAAATAAAGATTTCCTCCACGTGATCCTCGCTGACTCCAAAAAAATCACGTCGGATGAGCGATGGGGACGCCACGGCGAGCACGAAAAGCAAGAGGTAAATCAGGGATATCCATTCGAGCCTCAAGGACCGTGCCATAGTGGCGGAAGCGTACAGGATGGGAGGGGGCGGGTCAAAGACAGAGGGGGGGGTAGGACGCATGACCTTGGCGAAAACATTTTTTCGTCATCCTGAGCGCTACAAAAGATTCTAAAAGTCGCGTAGCTCATCGCGAAGAGCCTGCCCTGAGTGCATCCGAAGGGACCCCTTGTGATTTGAGGAGGTTCTTAAAAATGATGTACGCTCTCAATAAGAAAGGGGTCCTTCGCGGCAAGCTCCTGCGGACCCTCCTTCTTTGGCGCTCAGGATGACGAAAAAAACTTCGCACCCTCCCCACCTACTCAATCACTCCCCCTCCGAGGCATTCCTGACCCCGATAGAAGACCGCGGATTGCCCCGGAGCGAGCGCGAAGACGGGTTCGTAAAACTCCAGACAGCGAGATGTCTTCGTTGCCGAGACAATGCGAACCGGCGTAGCCTCCTGACGGTATCGCACGGTAACCGAAATTCCGCGATCGCCAGTCGAAACCGCATTCGCAATCCAGTGAATCCCGCTCACGCGCGCCTCGGAGGCATAGAGCGCCGGATGAGCGTGACCCAGAACAGCGATGAGATGATGTTTCCTCTCATCCTTTGCCGCCGCATACCACGGCCCGCCCGAAGCACGAACCGTGAATCCATGGCGCTGACCGATTGTGACCGCATCCAAACCGTCATGCGAACCGATCACCTCGCCGTCTTGATCCACAACATTTCCGGGCCTCGACGGGATGCGTGACCGCAAAAAATCCTTCATTGGCAACTTCCCTACGAAACAAATCCCCATACTCTCCTTCCGTTCCGCGGTCGGAAGCTTAAACGATCGCGCGAGCGCACGAACCTCCGACTTCACGAGGCCGCCGATCGGAAAAATCGTCTTCCGTAACGCCCGCTGGCGGATGCGGTGCAAAAAATAACTCTGATCCTTCTCCAGATCCTTCCCCCGCAGGAGATGCGCGACGCCGTCTCGGTCCGTTCGGCTACGCGCATAGTGCCCAGTCGCGATCATGTCCGCCTTCAGCCGTTTTGCCGCCTCAAGGAAGACTCCAAACTTGATTTCCTGATTACACAAGACATCCGGATTGGGCGTCCGCCCCTTTCGGTACTCCGCGAACATCGCATCAATCACCTTCGCGCGATAGAGATCTTCAAAATCAAACGTAATGAGAGGGATATCCAAAACCGCGGCAACACGCATAGCATCCCGTCGGTCTCCGCGCCACGAACACTCTCCTGTCCATGCATCCTTCGTATCCGACCAGTTCTTGATAAACCCGCCGATCACGCGATACCCCTTCTTCAACAGCAAAGCCGCGCTAACACTCGAGTCAACGCCTCCACTCATCCCAACGAGAACGGTTTTTGGCATAAAATCATTCAACACCCATCGCATTTAACGAAACCCCTCCCCGACCCTTCCCTGTGAGACAGGGAAGGGAGCTTGCTATGCGGGGTATGCGCAAAACTACCTTTGAGAGCTCCCCTCCCTGTACTCAGGGAGGGGTTAGGCCCGCCCGCCACGTCCGCCTAGGCGGACGAGGCGTTGCGGGCGGGGGTGGGTGTAATTATATTCCCGAATGGATTGCGAAACGCGTGTAATAATCCAGATATCCGGAGCCCTTCGTCGCTCCATGTGGCGCCAAAATCGCATCCGAGTGCGCCTCTTGATACCGCACCAAGGCCGCTTTCGTCAACTCTCCCAAAAGCGTCGTTTCTTTTCCAGGCGACCCGGCTCCGCTCGATGCAACCGAAAAACCGTGCGCATTCAGATATCGCTGGAGATCTCGGATATCCTCCCCCTTGTCTCCGAGCTCCCTGTTCTTTATCAATGCAACCGTTGAAGTTGAAGCATCCCAACCAAATGACTTCCATGCCCAACGCATAAGCGTAAGACCGTCATCCTGCGAGGATTTTCGTGTTTCCGCGCCGAGGACAACGGCGATGAGCTCTTTTTCCGGCTCGCCCTTAGGATACGCGCGAACGACGAAATTGTACTTCGACTCATTGAGATACCCCGTCTTTCCCGCGGTAATGACTAAATCTTTTTCGCTGAACAGGAGATCATTCGTATTCTTGATGGTTTTCGCAATAACAGGCCTCTTGACGGTAAACGCATACGTCGCCATAGACATAGCCTTTGCCGCCTCCGGCTCTTCACCGGCCTTTGCGATCAAAACGGCCGTATCATAAGCGGAGAGCGTATTCTTCTCATTCATGCCGGACGCATCATAATAAGAGGATTGGACCAAACCCAACCTCTTCGCTTCTTCGTTCATGAGTGCGATGAATCCGCTTTTCCCGACTCTCGGATGAAAGAGTCGCCCCAAGGCTTCCGCGGCATTATTCGCGGAGCCGATGAGTGCGGAGTAGAGCATATCTCGAAATGTCATCATACTCCCTGACGACACCTGCAACCGACCGCCACCGACCTCATCCGCTTTCAAGATTGCCGCATTCCCCTCCCACTTCGTCGGCGTTGTCGTGAAGGCATAGGACGTCATGAGCTTCGTCAAGCTCGCCGCTGTCCACGTTTTTGCCGGTTCGTGTGCATAGAGGATTTTCCCGCTCGCAACATCCACGAGAATCGCGGACGCGATCCCCTCTCTCACAATCGGCTCCGTGACGATACCGCTCTTCTCAACCGGAATGCGGACACTTGCCGCCTGCACCGCAAACGGCACCATGAAGAAAGCGACCCCTGTTGCGATCGCCACGAGTCCTCCGACTTTGCTACAGGAGCACAATAATGATGACCGCCGCCAAAATGAGACGATAGATCGCGAACAGCTTGAATGAATGTGTTTCAACATACGTGCGAAGAAAACGGATGGCCCAAATACCCGCCAAAACAGCGCTTGCGAATCCAAGAATAAGCGTGAGCAATGAACCTCCATCAATACCTTCTTGGAATAGTGAGAGGATACCATATCCGGCAGCCGCGGCCACGGTCGGAATGCTCAGGAGGAATGAGAATCGAACGGCAGTTTTCCGATCTAATCCGGAAAAGAGTCCGCCCGTTGCCGTAATACCGGAACGGGATGTACCGGGAAAAAAGGCGAGCATTTGCGAAAATCCGACGATCATCGCCTGCTTCCACGTCATCTCCTGAACCGAGACGGTTGACCGCACGCGTTTTGATGCGCGCACATCCGCGATCCACAGCACAATACCCCAAAACGCCAACCCGAAGGCCACCCACATAGGCGCACGCAGAGCCGTCTCGATCATATCTCCGAAAAAAAATCCAAATGCGAGTCCCGGGACAGCCGCGGCGACGATCATCCATGCTTCGCGCCGATCGCGAACGCTTGATGCCGTAAAAACCCCGCGAAAAAGACGCACGATATCCGCCCAAAATACCCAAAAAAGCGCCACGAGCGTGCCACCATGGAGCATAACATCGAACGCCATCCCCTGATCCTGCCATCCAAAAAACGCCGGCACGAGAATGAGGTGACCGCTCGATGAAATTGGGAAAAATTCCGTGATCCCTTGGACGATACCGAGGATAATGGATTGAATGATGGACATGTGGGAAGAAGAGGGTAGAGGATGGAGGCGAAAGAGAGCAGGAAACCTCCCACCCCTTGTCTTAGAGCTTGTTTAAAAAGGATGAATGACGCCGCGCTGGAGGGAGAATATTCGCGAGACGTACGCCACGGTACGTTGAGCGAATATTCGACTGAAGCGCAAGTCAGTCGCCTTTTTAAACAAGCTCCGTGCTTAGATGTCGAAATTTTGGATGGTATCCCTGCACCAATTCGCAATCTCACCCATAAGCGCCTCGTCGCCGTCAATCATCTTCATTGCGTGACCGGCCATCTTTAAACGCCGATAAACCTTTACGTCAATTTCAAGCTGATCCATGAGGGTACTCGTCGCGGCCGTGCTCGTATCATCATCTCCCGCCGAAGCCGCCATCCACACGCTCTGGTGCGGGGCCACGTATCGCACGATGTCATCCGTACGGATGCCGTGATAATTCAGGCCGGGACTCAAAAGAGCCGCTCCTGTCACCGTCGGATACTCCGTGAGAAATCGAAGTGCGAGATTCGCGCCGATAGATGCTCCGATCAAGATGATCTGCTCCCGATCAATGCCACGACGCCGAATCCACTCATACGCTCCTCGAACATCTTCCATGGAAGAAAGGTGCTCACCTTCCGAAAACGACCGGGCATCAAGTGGAGGGCGCTCCGCAGCATGAATAGACTCTCCGTGACCGCGTAGATCAATCGCGAGAGAAGCGATCCCCCGCTTTGCCAAGACCACCTGAAACGCCCCCCACGATTCTTTCGTATTCGGAAACGCGTGGAGCAAGATGGCTCCGCCGATCGTCGTTGGCGTCGCAACCCAGTTGCCGACGATATCCACGCCGTCATCTGTGGTAAATTGAATGCGTTCTGGCATACAAAGAAAGGTTAGGAATCAAATGTGATGCGCTGTCCCGGTTGCACGCGAATCCCTCCCTGAATGACCGTCGGACGATTCGTTGCCGAAGGCGACGGGGAGGATGGTCGTTGCGCCCGGAATACCGTCTTTGAAGAATCCGAGACCCCCTCATCCCCATGATTCACCTTCGGAGACGGATTGTCGAGCTGGGAAATCGGTGAGTCGGTGAGTCGGTGAGTTGGTAAATTCTTACGCTGGGCGATCTCACCTGACTCATCATCTCTCGCCGGTCCATGCGAAGGAGGAATAACACGAGGCGCGTTCGCAGGAATGAGCGACGGACGGCGCGAAAAATCTTCCGGGGGACGATGATAATCACCTTCTTGAGATGCGACATTCCGAGGTACGTTCGTTGAAGTGAGCGATGGCCGTGGCATTGAGCGCTCCCGAGAATGGTCATCATGATGCCGTTCACTCTGCGCGGACAGAGTGCGATCCTGTCGTGCCGAGTGCGATTCACGGGCCGATACGGGCTCACGACGATCGCCCTCCTGCTCCAGACGCGAAAAATGACGATCTAGAGAGTCCCTCCGCTTCTCTTCCGGCTTCGGGCGCTCGCGATGCTTCCGTTTACGCTTACGCCTCTCCTCTCCGCCTTGCTCATCCGACTCGCGAGTCACCCGTTGAGATGCTGACGGGCGCGCGTCACCCTCCACATCCGCTCTACGAGGCATGAAAGCGCCACCTGACGATTCCCTCGAGACATCCGTGATACTTCGATGGCGATCAACCGGAACGCCACGACGTTCCGCGATATCCAGAAGGAGCGGCGAAGCATCATCTTCGTTCGGCTCGTCTTCATTCGTATCCGAAATTTCAGCAAACCGCGACCGATCCTCCACCACGATACGCGGACGATTCGGCTCCGGAGGAGCTTTCTTTTTAGTTTGCACGGACCCACCATCTTCAATCACGCGCATAGCCGCTTCAAGCGACCCTTTCTTCCTCGGCTCCGCCGGGACTTCCGACGACATTTCTTCAAGCTCAAGACCTTCCGGTGGACGACCGCT
>CAZWYJ010000067.1:0-1036 GCA_964638165.1 uncultured Gammaproteobacteria bacterium
TGGACGCAAAAGGACGAATCTGGTTCTTGGAAATCAATACCATTCCGGGACAGACGCTCAATTCCCTCGTTCCGAAGGCCATGAGGGCGGGCGGGATTGATATGGAAAAGCAATTTTCAGAATGGATTGAGAAGGTGTAGTTAAATGAAATGACGGGATTAGGCCTTTAAGCCTCTAGGGAACTAAGGGGAAAAGTCCCCCTAAGGCGTAAAGGCCTAACCCCCTAAAGGCGTAATGGCCTAATTTCCTAACCCCCTAAGATCCCACCTTGACATTCTGCCAACTTTGTATTACATTATGCCGTATTCGGGCCAGACAGATGATCGCCCTTCGTAGCTCGCTTTGCGAGCGAAGAAGGGAGGAAAGTCCGAACACCGCTCCCCGGCGTAAGTCGGGGTCCATGGAGAGCCGCTAACGGCGGCCGGGATATAGCGAGGTGAACGAAAGGGCACGTGGGACGTACATCCATTCTTGATTTCGAGCTGGGGCGCAAGCCCGCAGCGCATCGCTCACGCGATGAGAGGTCATCAACGAATCGTCCCGCACCGGACGTTTCCGCGTAAACTCAGGGAAAGTGCCACAGAGACAATACTATCCCCCGTCGCCAAGGCTATGGGGGAGAAAGGTGAAAAGTGATGCGGTGCGGCTTCGGCTGCTACGTATCTCCGCGGGCGGTAACGTTCGTGCGTGGTAAACCCTCTCCGGTGCAAGAGCAAAACTTCGTCGCGTCAAAACGACGGGGATTGGTCGCTCGCACCGAGGTGGTCAGCAATGGCCATCCCAGATAGATGATCATCACTCCAACCCCTTTATGCTTCGACGGGACACGTCCCCCGAAGCCTGAAGGGCGAAGGGGGACAGAATTCGGCTTACCGTCTGGTCCGAGTATCAAAAACGTCCCGATGGACATCGGGACGTTTTTGATTGTGGGGCATGGGTCGTAGGTCGTAGGAATTTCCCACGCCCTACGACCTACGGCCTACGCCCATCCTTGTTCACCCGGCTTGACACATCCGCCTCTCCTTGATATAAACCG
>CAZWYJ010000067.1:1046-6385 GCA_964638165.1 uncultured Gammaproteobacteria bacterium
CCCGATGGACATCGGGACGTTTTTGATTGTGGGGCATGGGTCGTAGGTCGTAGGGCGTAGAAATTTCCCACGCCCTACGACCTACGACCCATGCCCATCCTTGTTCACCCGGCTTGACAACCTCAACTTTCCTTGATATAAACCGAGCGTTCGCAAGGAAATTTCCATGCAAGAATCCGAACAAAAACAAAAAGGAGCACTTTCCATGTCAAAAACAAAACATCCGCAAAACGACTACGGGACGCCACCTGCTCTGGAGGTGATCCGCCACGTGACCCTCGATGGCGTGTGCTATGCGCCGAGCATCGAAAGCGTATCGTTTGCGCTCGATCTCGCATGTGCGGATCTCGCGGCGGAAGTCAGTATCCGCATACAGCCAACCTTCTCCTCAAACTCCAGCTTCCGCGACTTCGACGAGATGCATGATATCCTCATCGGCTTCCCGGAATGCCTGGACATCGAACAGATTCCGAGAATCACCGTCCGATCCGTTGACATCTTGGAAATCCTCAATGCGGCCGTCACGGACAGGGGGCGAAAACTCAAGGACGTCCGAGGTCGGATCATCTCGGCCATCGTCGGACAATCAACCAGGCTCATCATCGAGCGCCAGGTGAATGAGCTCGAATTCACGGTGTACATCGGAGAGTTCTCAAGCCAGACGCTCCTGCCATTCTCCAATAAGATTTCGCAGATCTTTCAGAATGTACGTCATCGGCACGGCGCTCGAGATATCGCTCGTCGTGCCTCCTAGCGCCAACACCTTCGGCCACAACGCCGACTCAGGATCCTCGAAGCTCGAGAATCCCTCAACGCCCACGGCACTCAACCGCGGGCGTTGCCATATCTCCCTTCCTTTATCGTTCAATGCTATGATAGAGGAAGGAAAAATCGAACATGCGCAAAACGTTCAATCTCACATTCATCGGCTTGCAACTCCCCATAGACTTCATCGCGCTCATCCTGGGCGCGCTTTCGGCGTACGCATTGCGCTTTTCGAATGCCTTTACGGAAATTCGTCCGATCCTCACGGACATCCCCTTTTCCAAGTTTTTCTCCACATCCGTCGTATTCACGCTTGTCTTCATGGCGATTTTTGCGATCGCGGGCCTGTACAGCACGCGCCCACGGCGCGCATGGGAGGAATCCGGGCGTATCATCGTGAGTTGCACGGCCGGTGTCATGATCCTGATCGCCACGGTTTTCTTCCAACGCGAGTTCACGACCTCTCGCTTTATCGTCCTCGCCATCTGGGGACTTTCCATTGCCTACGCCGTTCTCGGACGCCTTCTGCTCCGGACCATTCGCCACGCGCTCCTGCGTGCGAGAATCGGACACCGCCGTCTAGTCGTGATCGGCAAGGGCAAGGCCGCGCTCGAGCTGGCGGATCTGTTCAGCGCGAATCCATCGCTCGGATATACCGTAGTCAAGCGCATTCCCACGTGGAATGACTCGGCGCGAACGGAACTGGATAAACTCCTCAAAGATCGCGGGGTGGAAGAAGTCCTCTTGGCCGATCCCGCGATTGCCAAGGAAGACGCGCTCGAACTCATTGCGATCACAGAGGAACACAATGTGACGTTCAAGTACCTCGCGGATCTCTTCGCCGCGAGCTTCACCAACATCTCCGTCACCACGAATGGCGGTATTCCGATCATCGAAGTCAAACACACGCCGCTCGAAGGCTGGGGGCGCATCTTCAAACGCGCGTTCGATATTTTCTTCTCACTCGTTTTCATCATCCTGCTCTCCCCGGTCTACCTCGTCATCGCGCTCATCATCAAGCTGACATCAAAAGGCCCGGTGTTCTACGCCAAGCGCACGGATGGCAGTCCGGCGCAACGCATCGGTGAGAATGGCACGCCGTTTTCGTACTTCAAATTCCGATCCATGCGCACGGACGCGGACAAGCTCCACCTTGACCCCGCGTTCATCAAGGCAAATCAGAGCGTGCGCGAAGGCCCGCTCATGAAAATCAAAAACGATCCACGCGTCACGCCGATTGGCAAATTCCTCCGCGCGTTTTCCCTGGATGAAATTCCGGAATTCTTCCTGGTGCTCAAAGGCGACATGAGTCTCGTGGGACCCCGTCCGCACATGCCGGAAGAGGTAAGGCTCTACAAACCCCACCATCGTCGCGTCTTGAGCATCAAGCCGGGCATCACGGGGATGGCGCAGATCTCCGGTCGCGGAGATCTCAACTTTGAAGACGAAGTGCGCATTGATACGTGGTACATCGAGCACTGGTCTCCCCTGCTCGATCTTTGGATTCTCTTAAAAACGCCATTCGTGGTGATCTCGAGGAAAGGGGCGTATTAGGTGGAATAGGGTTTGGATCTTGGGGTTTGGAGTTTCGTAAAAACGCGGGTCGGATGACTCGCGGTTTTGCTTTTAGACAGGATAGCGATTTAAAATCCTACTTTTTCAACGAATCGCGGATTTCTCGAAGGAGGAGAATTTCCTCGGCCGGTTCAACGGGTTTCGCCTCTTCCTTCTTCTTCAGCTTGTTTATCTGACGAACGATAACGAAAACGGAGAAGGAAATGATGAGGAAATCGAGAACCGTATAGAAGAACGTGCCGTAATTAATCGTGATGGCGGCGGTCGTGTCCGTGGCCCGTTTGAGCGTGATCGCCATGCCGGACATATCAATGCCCCCGGTGAGAAGACTGATAGGCGGCATGATGATGTCGGCCACGAGAGAGCTGGCGATCTTTCCGAAGGCCCCGCCGATCATGATGCCGACGGCCATGTCCATGACATTGCCTTTGACCGCGAATGCTTTGAATTCTTTAAACATAGTGATGTGACGCATAAGTACGATTGAGAAATTTTATTCGAATGGGACTATCAACGAATCCACACGTTTGCGATCAAAAAAGCCACATAGACGGCCAGGAGCGCGGCGCCTTCCCGGCGATCCAGTTTCTTTTGACTGCGACAGAACAGAACAAAGAGGGTGAGCAGAACCGCCAGACTGAATGCGAGCAGCCAGTACGTAGATCCCACGGTCACGGCAATGGGAGCGATGGATGTCAAAATGCCGAGCACGAGGACATTCGTGAATGACGAGCTCAAGAGGTGACTCAAAGAAAGCTCGGCGCTCTTTTTGCGCCAAGACGTAAACGTGATGGTGATTTCCGGAAGATTCGTTCCGATGGCGAAGACCAAAGTGCCGATGACGAGCTTGCTCACGTTCACACGCTCCAATACATCCATGGTCACTTCCACGATCCAATGCGAAATGAATAGCACGGCGATCACGCCGAAAATGGCATAGAGGATGGACTTCGTGATCTGTTTTTCGTTCAGGAATTTGAAGCCCTGAATTTCAAACGAACGATTCATGCGATACAGGTGGTAGACGAGGCCCGCGTACAACGCGATCATGAAGAGCCCGTCCACGAGGCCGTACGAGCCGTCCAATCCCATGATGATGGGAGAGAAGATGACGCCGACAACGGGAAGGAGAACGCCAAGCCGATCTTCCGAAGCGATCTCCCGGTTGAATAGCAGACTGGCTCCGAGGATGAGGCCGAGCATGACCAAGATGCCTCCCATGGTATTGCCAACGGAAAGAGCGCCGGCTTTATCGAGCGTGGCACTAATACCCACGGAAAGCTCCGGGAGCGAGGTGATGATGCCCAGGATAATGCCGAACACGAATAGCCGGATCTTCAAGACCGAGGCGATGTATTTGATGTTTCTGACTGCGTAATCCGCGGCAATGCCGAGCCCCACGAATAAGAGCAGGAGGGTCATGAAATCTACAAAAATATTCATAGGCCTTCTGAAGAACTTAGAACGCCCTCATCTGGGCGCGCAATGGCACAAGTGTACGCGAAGATACGGGATATCGGAAGGCGGATGAAGGAGGCACGCCTTTTCGTGAATTTTGCGTCAATCGCGGTTGACAGCTTGGACGTTTTTTGATACAAACGCTTCATTGTTTTGGGGCGCTTTTGCCTTGAAACCGAACCTTCACCCATCCGAACAGAGAGAGGAAACATGGCCTATCGAATCGTATCGGAACGTCACCCCGCCTTGTACCGATTGGTGGAAAATGTCACGCCGGACGAACTCAAAACTCCCGAAATACGTCGGCTTATCAGCGCCATGTGGAGGATCATGCGGAACCCGGAGGCGCGTGGCATCGGCCTGGCCGCCCCGCAACTCGGGCGGAGCCTCAGCATCATCACGATCGAGGACACGGCCGAAGCCATGGCCCACCTCACGCCAGCGCAACGCCGAGCGCGCGAACGCAAACCATTCCCAGCGCGCACGCTCGTGAACCCCAGCATAGAACTGACGGACGTGAGGGAGACCTACTTCTTCGAGGGGTGCCTCACGTTCCCGGGAAGGATGCGTGCCGTGGGACGGTATCGAGGCGTACGCGTGTATGCGCTCGACGAAAACGGCAATCCCGTGGAATTCGAAGCTGAAGGCTGGCAAGCTCGTGTGGTCCTACACGAAGTTCACCATATCGAGGGCATCACGCTCGCGAACGCCGGCTATCTGACCTGCGGTCCATGGGTTAGCATCGAGGAGTTCCGAAGGCAGGAGCTCATCAACCTGACCTCGGAACAGATCCGAGAAAGGTACGGTCTCGCAGCATGAGCCGAGGTATCGTTCTCACTCCATCCGCTTCCGGCAGACGCAGGCGGAGATCCACGGACCCGGGAACAGGAGGCCGTATGTACGCATACGAATGGGTCGCGAATCCGGATAGGCTCCGACCGTTTGCGGATGATCTCCGCAATCTCATCTTCATGGTCACGAGACAGACCGCATTCATGAACGATCCGTTCAATGACTACCCCATCGCCACGGCCTGCCGGCAGAGCCACGTGCTCTGCGCATTCCACCAAGGCAAGCTCAGGGAGCGCATCGTCGGCATGGTCGTGCTCGCTCCCATGCATCAGCTCACGACAAGCGCCGGGGTCATCACGGATTTCGCGGTCGCCAAGGGGAATCCGGGAGTTTCAACCGGGCTCATGCAACACGTCATTGCCAAGGCGCGGAGGCTGGACATTCGGACTCTGCTCTTTCTCGATCGCACGGAACGGCAATCCGAGCTACGCACCTTCCTCTGCAAGGAGCTCACGTTCGTGTCCGGACCCCACTTTCTCCAGTACGATCTCTCACAATAAAGAAAGGAAGTCTCACGCGCTCGCGCCGCACCCACGATAACCTCGGGTGCGGCGCTTTCGTACTCACCCCCTAACATCCAAACCCATCGCGTAAAACACAACCCACCCCTAGCCGATCTACACCCATCCCCTAACCCCTTCCCTTGAAAGCGATCTGATGTAGATGTTGACCTCAAGAATTTAAGATTC
>CAZWYJ010000068.1:0-6119 GCA_964638165.1 uncultured Gammaproteobacteria bacterium
TATGGCACATCTTGAAGATGTATTATTCATACTAAGTCTGCTAGTCTAGAGCCTAACATATACTGCTCTTGTTTTGGGCATAATATTTACTTTTACCCAAACTTTTATTAAAACTGCCAGACAAAATAATCTATATGCAAACACCGTACAAGAGCAGTTAGGGTGGGCGCTATTAGATTCGTCAATAACTTCTGATACCGTGCGGGCTTTTCAGGACTCAAAAATTTCTGGATCAGAAAGAGACCTCAGTAAATTTAGCGACGGCTATGATTATAAATCTCATCTCTTATTTACAGACATCCAAAATCTGGCTTCGCAGGCAGGAAATCAAGCACAAGCAAATAATATTAGAAAAGTGGGTGATATTCTTGAACAAAATATAGAAAATTATCGCTCAGCCAGATTAGAAATTTTTAGTCCTTCTTCAGCAGTTATTGACGGCTTGTTGTATGTACTAGTGCTAATTATTCCGCTTTTTATTTTTTTCCGAGCAGTAGTTTACAGAATTGTGCTATACATTGTCTTTGGTAAAACAAAAAGTTAAAAATGACATCATATAACAGATGAATACTCCTCGGGGAAAAATGAATTCGTCGCTGCCGTTCTTCAAAAATCCGGCTTCTCTCCGAGATGAAGCGGGTAATTATCGCTCGCGAACCGACTGTTAATGGCTTGACGCAAACATCTTGACCTCCCGCCCAAATACTGATACCTTCACGGCTATCCCGTAAAGAATACAAAGCAACATTCTACGGGACTCATTCACCTACGTTGCATTCGGCCTCGGCTAAACGCAACGCTTATCCGGAACCTGCCTGCTTTACTCGATTCCATCCCGTATAGAACGGGACACGTGGATCGAATACCGCAGACAGATTCCGACCAACTATGTTGGACGCACAGAAGAAGAAGCGCATTATTGAGAAGTACAAGACGCATGAGACCGATACCGGTTCTCCGCAGGTCCAGATCGCCATTTTGACCGCGGAAATCAAGGATCTCACCGAGCACTTGAAAACGCATAAGAAGGACTTCAGCTCCCGCCGTGGCTTGATCAAAAAGGTCAGCGAGCGTCGCAAGCTCATGAAGTACCTCAAGCGCGAAGATGCTAAGGCTTACGACGACTTGATGGCGAATCTCAAGGTCTAGATCAAAACCCCCGTAATTACCACGGGGGTTTTGATTTCTGTGCATTTTTATAAAAGGGATTAGGGGGTTAGGCCTATAAGCCATTAAGGATATTGAACAAAAAATTTTCTCCCCCTAAATCCGTAAAGGCCTAACCCCTTATTTCCTTACACGTACACAGACCTGATTCCCAGCCTCGTCAATACCATTTGACAAATGAAAGAAGATCGTCTATACTGCATACATACAAAGAAGTGAAACGTTTTTTGATGCATCGCATCATTTTGAATGCTTAACCCGTTTCACTTCCAACAACTTTATGATGAAACGCCCAGAACAGCGCGTCGTTGTATTAATCGACACGCAGAATATGTATCACTCCGCGAAGCACTTGTACGGAGCACATTTGAATTTTGCCAAGCTCGTTGAAACGATCGTGAGCAATCGTTGCCTCATCCGCGCCACTGCATATACCGCCACATCAAAGACCGGTGAAGAAAAAGGGTTTTTAGGCGCCCTTGCGGCAAACGGCATTGATGTTAAATCCAAAGACGTCATTGAATTCGCCAGTGGCGAGCGCAAAGCGGACTGGGATGTCGGCATTGCCGTTGACGCGATCAAATTCAGCGACCGTGCGGATGTCGTGATTCTCGTTTCCGGCGACGGCGACTTCGTTCCGCTCGTCGAATATCTCAAGAACAAAGGAATCATCGTGGAAGTCGCCGCATTCACGGAGTCAACCTCCAAACTTCTCAGAGAATCCGTTGATGATTACTTTGATATCTCCGAGCACGCTGACGAGTTACTCATGACCGGAGGAAATCGCCGAGCTTCGAGCCAGCAGATTGCGCCAATCGAAATCCCGGAAGACACCTTGCGCGATGCGCCGGACGACTTCACCCTCGATGACGTCCCTGCACCGAAACGCGGACAGCATAAGCCGACCGCCGGTGGTGCGCGCCGATCCGTTCGAATTACGAGCTAGGCCGGGTCAATAAAGGCAAGAGCACGAAGAAGGACGAATCGGATTTGACGCCGAGACGATCATGCGTTACTCTGGAGTAACACGCTATGCCGACATCAAAAACGCGCATCAATCTGACCGTTTCATCAGAAATGGAGCGCCAGCTTAAGGGGCTCGCGAAGTCAAAATCGCTTCCCGTAACAACCGTCGCATTTGACCTGCTTCAGCAGGCATTGGAAATCGAAGAGGATGACACTCTCCTTCGTATTGCGACAGAACGAGAAACGCAAAGAGGAACGTTCGTTTCTCACGCCAAGGCATGGGGGTAATCTACGATATCCGGTACCACCCAAAAGTGGCCCATGACGACATCCCCGCATTGAGTGGGGAATGCCGGGTTCGCGTAAAAGCATCCATCGAACACAAACTAACATCCGCGCCAGAGCTGTTCGGGATACCACTTCGCCGTTCACTCAAAGGGCATCGTAAGCTCCGTGTTGGCGATTATCGAGTCGTTTTTCGGATCGAGGGAAAGATCGTGTACATTGTCGCAATCCTCCATCGTTCTATCGTCTATCAGACCATCTCTCAGCGAAGATCATAAGACGTCTGGAGCTGAGTTTTGGCGTTTGGTTTCATATCAAACGCCAAAATCCGACCGCTTCGTGACCCTTTTCAATTTTCGCATTATCAATTAGGATAGACATATTCATTCTTCATTAATAAATTTCAGTTCTCCGCCAGACACTGATCTGCCCAAAAGCGGATTGAGTCTGCCGGAGAGCAATTCTCTCCATTATGGAAGCTCAAAAAGAGTACTCCATTGAACTTGCCGGCCGAACGCTCACGATCGGAACCGGCCTCCTCGCCCAACAGGCAAATGCCTCCTGCACCGTCCGCTACGGCGATACGATGGTGATTTGCGCCGCCACCATGGGCGGTGAACGTCCGGGCATTGATTTCCTCCCGCTCCAGGTGGAGTACGAGGAGCGCATGTACGCTTCGGGTCGCATCAAGGGCTCACGATTCATCAAGCGAGAAGGTCGCCCGACAGATGAAGCCGTCCTCTCGGGGCGTCTCATCGACCGCGCCCTTCGCCCACTCTTCGATGAGAGCATCCGACGCGAAATCCAAATCGTCTCAACGGTTTTGAGTCACGACCAGGAGAACGACGCGGACATCCCCGGGCTCATCGGCGCGAGTTGCGCGCTCATGATGAGCGATATTCCGTGGAGTGGTCCGATCGCCGCCGTGCGCATCGGGCGCAAGGACGGCAAGCTCATCGTGATGCCGACCTACGCGGAAGTCGAAGAAGGAGATCTTGATCTCGTGGTCGCCGGCACGCGCGACAAAACGCTCATGGTGGAAGCGGGCGCGAGCGAGATTTCGGAAGACGTGATGCTCGAAGCCATGAAGCTCGCACATGCGAATCTGGATCCGATCATCGAACTCATCAAAAACGTTGCCAAGGACTACCCGGTTGAAAAATGGAATCCGGAAGCGGGACTCTCCGACGAAGATAAAGCGGAGCGGACGCGCATCGCGAATCTCAAACGACGTGCGGAAGACATCGTGCGCGAACTTGCTCCATCCGCGATGTGGTCACAGCTCCTCATCACGAAAGCGGATCGAAAAAACGCGCAGACGAAAATCAAGGAACAGCTCCTCGCCAAGCTCGAACAAGAAGGCGCGAACTCCGATGACCGCAAGAAGGCCGGAGAGTGGATCAAGGAGCTCGTGAATAATGAGGTGACCCGCGCGATTCTGGAAGAAGGGAAGCGCGTGGATGGACGGGCGATCACGCAAATCCGACCGCTCTCCTCCATGATCAATCTCCTGCCACGCACGCACGGGAGCGGGCTGTTCAATCGCGGAGAGACACAGGTACTTTCGACCGTCACGCTCGGCGCGCCGAGCATGGAGCAGACGATTGACACCATGGAGTACCAGACGAAGCGTCGCTACTTCCACCACTACAATTTCCCGGGATACTCCGTTGGCGAAGCCAAACCGAACCGCGGACCCGGCCGACGTGAAATCGGGCACGGCGCCCTCGCGGAACGCGCGCTCCTTTCCGTCCTTCCGAACAAAGAGACATTCCCGTACACCATCCGCGTGGTTTCCGAAGTCCTGGGCTCGAACGGATCAAGCTCCATGGCGTCCACGTGCGGGTCAACGCTCGCGCTCATGGATGCAGGCGTCCCGATCACCGCGCCTGTCGCCGGTATCGCCATGGGCATTGCGCTCAATGACGAGACACAGCAATTCCGCGTGATCACGGATATTCAGGATGTTGAGGACGGCAAGGGTGGGATGGATTTCAAGATTACCGGAACAAAGACTGGAATCACCGCCATCCAGATGGATACAAAGACTCTGGGACTCCCATGGGCTGCCGTGGAACAGACGCTCGCACAAGCACGCGATGCGCGCACGGAAATCCTCCAAACGATCGAACGCGTGATCCCCGCTCCTCGTCCGGAACTAAGCAAGTGGGCACCGCGCATCGTGAGTTTCATGATCAATCCGGACAAGATCCGCGAAGTCATTGGTCCGGGCGGAAAGGTCATCAATGAGATCATTGCGGAAACGAAGGTGGAGATTGATATCGAAGATAGCGGTCTCGTGATGGTCACGTCCGTGAACGCCGAGAATATGCAACGCGCCGTGGACTGGATCAAGCAAATCGTGCGTGAAGTCGAAGTCGGCGAAACCTTCACCGGCAAAGTCACGCGTATCATGGACTTCGGCGCCTTCGTCGAGATCCTTCCCAAGCAGGAAGGTCTCGTGCACATCTCCGAACTCTCCACGGAACGCGTTCCGACCGTGGGCGACGTTGTCAAAGTCGGCGACACGGTGACGGTCAAAGTCATCGAGATTGACGCCATGGGTCGCGTTAATCTCTCCATGAAGCGCGCGCGTCCGGATTACGTTGATAATGGCGAACCACTCCCATCGCGCGAACGGCGTGGCGGAGGCGGCCCGCACCGCGGAGGCGATAGGCATGGGGGAGGAGATCGCCGTCCCCCATTCCGCAGATAGTACGGGCTTTAGCGCTTGGGATTTAGGGTTTGGTAAAAACAAATGTCAAAACCCAAACCCTCAATACCATTCGACAAAATACGACAAAGAAGATACAAAGAGATCCAGAATATCCACTCTGGATCTCTTTTTCTTTCATGCCGAATCTCATCACCACCCCATCCAACGGAAGTCCGATCCTCGCCTACGGAAGCTCGTCGCATCCGCACGGCCTACGAAGATCCATTATCCTCGTCGCCCTCGGCATCACGCTCCTTGTCGCAAGTTTTTTTGCCTATCTCCGTTTCGGGGCGCGCGTCGAACTTCCGACGAATCGGATTTTCACCATGGCCGTCATGCCAAAAACCGTGCAAGGTGCGCTGAACGGACAGCTCGTCGCCAGCCTTCCGCCCGCATGGCGCGCGGCTATCGAATCAAACTCCCGAACGCCCGTTCTCTTTGGCTGGGCGCTTGATGCGGATCGTGGCTCCGTGCAACCGTTTGCCGTTATCCCACGATTCCGAACGGTTATTCCAACGGAAGGCATCGTCATTCGAAGCAAAGGCCTCACACGCCTCCTGACCCAAGGCGCACCGGAAACCGAGAACATCCGCATGCAAAGCCTCGTCGCCCTATCGTCCGTCAAAAAATATCAGGCAGGATGGACGATTGATGCCACGACTCTTAAAACCCTCCTCGGTCTTGCGGCACATTCGCAGGAAAAGGATCCTGTTCACGGAACGTGGGATGGATCACGGGGCACGATCAACCTCGCGCCCTCCCAAGCAAGCATGCCCGAGCAACGTTCGAGCAATATTCTCGTCACACTCCGAGGAGGGAGCGAGGAAACCGCTCCGCTCCTCCTCTCAATGAGCGCACGAGGCGCCGATCTTCGCGATGTCGCATCCGTTCCTCAGGCGATTTTCATGAACGTATCCGGAACCAGAACGATTTGGAACGATGTTTCGGATCAGGATATCGGACGCCTCAATGCCGGATTCGGCCA
>CAZWYJ010000069.1:0-6032 GCA_964638165.1 uncultured Gammaproteobacteria bacterium
CTTGTGAGTCCACTGGTCAAACCAGTGGATTACCGACTGAGCATGTATTTAGAATTTGGAATATAGTATGGATAAAGAGAGAGGGTGGCACAGCGCGCGCCACCCTCGAAGTCGTTTTCATTCAGTCGCCGGTCATCAGAGGATGACCCGCATGGCGCCACATGCCGCGCAATACTCGTAGGTAAACAGTGGCGGATCAGGCGGGCCACCGATGCGCGTATTCGACGTGAATGGTCGGCTGATGCTCGCCCGCTTCATCTCCCCTCTACACGCTTTCGGTTTTCCTTCATCATCCATATAAACGATCCCGCAAACACGTTTTGAGTCTGACACGCGATCACCTCCTCTGCACAATGTGCAACAGCTCCACCGTAACAAAAAGACAGCGTGAACGCAAACAAAAAAGGCGTCCCGAGCTAGATCGGGACGCCCCCACGTTCATTTCACCTTCTGGTATTTCACCTTGAGCACGGGCTCATACTCCGCATCAAAGGCGTCTTTGAATACCACGGGTTCACCCTTCATCGCCTTGGTGAGCGCGATATCGTCCATGAGCACCTGATCCGTCTTGATATCCAATTCCACCGCCTCAAGATCCTGCAATTCCTTGGCATACGACTCCCGAATTTCCTGCTCCATGCGCTTTTTCTTCGCGCGAATCGTTTCAAACTGATCCTTCACTTCGCGCAAAGGCGTGGAAGCATCCAACCCATCCTTGAACATACCTTTCAAGCGCTTGCGCTCCTTCTTCTTGTCTTGAATACGATTATAAACTTCTTGGATATCTTGCATAGCGAACGGGAGTATAGCATGAAAAGCGTAGTTCGTAGTTCGCATTTCGTATTTCGGAAAAAATGCAGGGAATGGATGGGACCCCGCCTCCTACGCCCGATATACGAAATGCGAGCCCCGAGCTACGTTTTCGTGTTATCATACTCCTCGTCATGACATATTCGCTCGTGCTCGACGTAGGAACCACCGGCGTAAAGGCGATCATTTTTGATCAGCACTTCCGACAGATCAGAAAGGCCTACGAGACGTATCCGATCCTCATGCCGAAACGCGGATGGGTTGAACAGGATCCGTATGCCATTCTCAAAGCGAGTATCCGCGTACTCCGCACCGTAACACATCAGAGCAAACTCCCCACCACCGCGATCAAGCGCGTGGGAATCACGAATCAGCGGGAGACGTTCGTGCTTTGGGATGCCAAAACCGGAGAACCTATCCACCCGGCGATCGTGTGGCAGGACGAGCGAACAAAGACCCGATGCCAAGAACTCGCCAGATATCACCGGGAAGAGATCCGAAACAAGACGGGCTTGAATCTCAATGCATACTTTTCTGCGTCAAAGGTGGAATGGGTCTTGAAAAATATTCCGAGGGCTAAAGATCTCCTCAGGAACGGGCGTCTTCGTTTTGGCACCATGGATACCTGGCTTCTCTGGCACCTCTCTGCCCACCAGCCCCACCTCACGGACGAAACGAATGCCTCTCGAACCCTCCTCTTCAATATTCGCACGAAAGAATGGGATGCGGACCTCTGCACCATCTTCCACGTTCCCATGGAGATCCTCCCGGATGTCCAACCGTCCATGTCTTCGTTCGGTACCCTCCTCCCGTCAATCATCGGCAGGCCGATCCCGGTTCGCGCCGTGTGTGGAGACCAACAATCCAGCTTCTTCGCCGCATCGGAATTCGGAACGCACCCTCCGATCACAAAAGTTACCTATGGCACCGGCGTCTTCCTTTCTCAAGCTCTCGGATCTCGTTTTACTCTCGCGGATGATTTTTTCACCATGCTCGTCCCAACGAAAGACAAGCGTGGCGCCTACGCCATGGAGGCGAAAATTTGCGTGAGTGGACCGGATGTCACGAAGCGTCTCAATCGCCCCAAAGCCCTCCGAACATACTTCTACCAACTCGCCAAATGCGTTGACGCGGCAATTCACAAGCTCCCCAAAAAACCCAAAGAAATTATCATTGACGGGGGGAGCTCGCGGGACGGTCTCATCCTCTCCATCCAAGAGGAAGTCTCCGGCATTTCGACCCAGCCCCTCATCTCCTACGACGGGACAGCCCTCGGCATCGCCATGATGCTAAAGGGAAAATCTTAAAATCCAAACCCCAAATCCTAAACCCTATTCTCACGACCGGTAATCCGCTCCGATCGCCTCTGAAAGAGACGCGTAGCCATCCCGTTTGAGCAAGGCGACGAGCCCTTTGTTTATCTCCCCGATGAGTTGCGGGCCCTCGTAAATCATCCCCGTGATAAGCTGAACGAGTGAAGCGCCCTTTCTGATTTTTGCGTATGCGTCCTCGGCGCTGAAAACGCCACCACAACCGATGATCACAAAACGTCCGCCGCATCGCGCGTAGAATGCGGAAATAAGGTTATCTGCCAAGTCCTGTACGGGCTTTCCGCTAATCCCGCCCGTCGTGATCCCCTGCTTTGCGAGCTCTTCCATGATGCCCGAACGGCCGTACTGCTTCGTGAGGTTAGAGATAACAAACCCCTGCACGTGGTGACGCTCCGCAACCGTGACGATCGCATCAACATCATCCGACGAAACGTCCGCAGACAACTTGATGAATCTGGGCTTCGTGGTCTGCACGGTATCCAATGCGCTCAAGAGACGATCCATGCGCTCTGGATCATGGAATGGTTGCCCGCCATACGCATTCGGACAGCTCACATTGATCATGTCATAATCCCCGATATGCTCAAACAAACGCATGGACTTGAGGTAATCCTCGATACCGACTCCATCGAGCGCACACGCCTGATTGTTCGTCTTTGCCATGTTCACGCCGATCGGACACCCAAACGCCCTTCCCTTTAATCGCGTCGCGATTGCCTCCGCTCCCTGATTCGCCAAACCGTAATTTACGACTAAAGCCTTGAGCTTCGGAAGTCTCCAGAGACGCTTTTTTGGATTACCGGAACAGGGCTCACCCGTGATGGATCCGACTTCCTCAAAACCGAAACCCACGGATGGAATGATGTCCGTGATCTTGGCATTTTTATCGAATCCGCCGGCAAGTCCGATCGGATTCGGAAAATGGATGCCGAGCACCTCCTGCTCAAGCATCGGATTCTTATAGGAAAAACAGAAGGATGTCAGCCACCGCGTAAACCCGAATCGTCCAAGCGCTGCGCCAACGCCAAGCATCTGCTCATGGATCTTTTCGGGATCCATGCAAAAATAGATCGGCTTCAGAATCGTCCGATATCCCCAACGAAAGAATGGTGCGACGAACATACGGGGACAGCGTACGGGACTGGAGGCGAGAGGGCAAGAATAAGGGCGCGGGAAACCCATCCCTGCCCGCAACGCCTCGCGGACTCGGCTTGCGTGGCGGGCGGGCCCGGCCATTCCCTTTTCATCCGCACCCACCCCTAACCCCTCCCTTAGCCTCGCTTCGCTCGGCAAAAGGGAGGGGTTAGGGGTGGGTGTAGATGTTAAAGGGCGCGGGTTAAACGCGATGAACTATTTCACCGCGCCCCACGATCTGCGCCCCACGCCCCGCTTTTTATCCGAAATGCCCCATGCTCGCGGCGGCGTTTGCCTTGAGACTGTTCAGGAATGCTTCCCGTGCCACAGAAAGATTCGCGTCTTTCCCTGCCCATATTTCGAGCGCCGGATACTGTAGTCCGCGCGCAAAACAAAATGTGAGTGGCCACGGATACGGTCCGAGCTTTGCGATCGCATTGAGATTCAATGTCGCCTGATCGCCGGACTGCCCGCCGGAGAGGAAGACGACGCCACCCATCTCATGCGGGATCGTCGCACGTAAACATCTGGCCGTCGCTTCCGCAACATGCTCCGGTGGTGCAATCTGCCCGGAAGCATCCCCAGGAATCACCATGCTCGTCTTCATGACAGCGGAAGAGAGATCTACGTGAAAAAGCTTCATGGTATCAATGACCGTCCGCAACACACGCGTCGTAACGCTTTCCGCGGTTTCGATCGTGTGCGAGCCACTCAAAAGCACCTCCGGCTCGACCATCGGAACGATCCCCGCCTCCTGACAGCGCAGGGCATACGTTGCCAAGGCCACCGCATTAAGCTGAATGCACGCATCCGATGGGATACCTTTCCCGATCCGAATGACCGCTCGCCACTTCGCGAACTCCGCGCCGAGATCAGCGTATTCTTTGAGGCGATCCGCCAGACCATCCAATCCTCGC
The DNA here is from genome assembly GCA_964638165.1 of uncultured Gammaproteobacteria bacterium. Taxonomy (GTDB): domain Bacteria; phylum Patescibacteriota; class Patescibacteriia; order 2-12-FULL-60-25; family 2-12-FULL-60-25; genus 2-12-FULL-60-25. Next base: position 4,193 of record CAZWYJ010000069.1, read on the forward strand.
GTTATTGACTCTTCCGGAAAGCCCGGGAGATCCGCGGTTCCCCCATCAACCTTGATCCCGGGGACAATGCCACGATCAGCGAGCGTCTTCGGAAAAGGAATGCCTTGCGAATCACTCTGACGCAATGTTTCATCCACAAGAATGACTCCGCCCAAGTACTGCTCGGCACCCGGAGCCGAAAGATAGAGTTCGCGAAAAAGTCGCCGATTCTCGGGCGTTGACGGGAGACCGATCGGGTCGAGGCGTTTGGAAACGGACTTCGTGCTCTCATCCGCCGCGAGCAACCCTTTTCCCGGAGGCAACATGGCTTTGACAATCTCCTGCAATGAACGTTGTGACATATCAGGTATAGGATACCACGAGATGAGGTTTGGGGTTTAGCGTTTGGTATTTGGTTAGCCAAATACCAAATTCCAAAACCCAACTTCGGCATGGCAAAGGCGAAGAGAAACGGGTACACTGGAAATGTTACGTATGCCGTCCATCATCGCCTTCATGCTCCAGCCCACGATCATCCACCCGCTCATCTTCACCGGAATGCTCGGGATCGTCCTTGTGATCACGCGCCCGGTCTACGCCAAATTTAAGCGGAATCGGTCCGGATATGGAATTGTCTTCCATAGCCTAAACGGGAAGCCGATAGATCTCGCGCGCATCCGACTCGTTGACACGCATGGGCTCACCGTTGCCTCTGCCGTTACGGACGCCTACGGCCACTACCGTCTCGTGACGGCTCCCGGCGAATACACCGTAGACGTTCTCAAAAAAGACTTCGTCTTTCCGTCCATTTTTCTCAAACAAAATCGGCGAAGCACGATGTACGACAATGTTCTCGCATCCAGCCGGATTAAAATACGGGACTACGGCATCATCACAAAAAATATCCCGATTGATCCGTCAGAAGGTATGACGTCCCGATCGCGCGTCTTCCGGCGCTGGATCATCCTGAGCGACAATGCACAACTCGTGATCGCCTTCACGAGCGCCATCGTCGCCATCGCCTACCCGATCATCTTCCCAAAATCCATCGTCCTCTGGCTGATCTACATCGCCTTCATCTCCATCGTCGTCTACCGTCTCATCACCTTCCGTCCGGGGAAACCCGCGTACGGCACAGTGAATGATGTTCAGACGAATGAACCGATCACGCGCGTCATCATTCGCCTCTTCGATGCGCAGTTTAATAAGCTTCTCAGTACGCAAGTCACGTCACCGAAGGGCCGTTACGCTTTTCTCGTTAACCGAGGATCCTACTACATGACGCTCCAGAAGGAAGGATACAAAACCCTCCGCCTCAACTATCCGAACATCACCAAAGACAGCTATCCGCTTGCCGCGAATGTTCGGATGAAACCGACAGAGAGGGCATAGGTCGTCAGGTCGTCAGGTCGTCAGGTCGTCAGGTCGTCAGGTCGTCAGGTCGTCAGGTCGTCAGGTCGTGGAAAATTGTCGGGGTCGAAAAAGGTGTTGTCAAATCCCCACGTACGGGCGGTTCGCGAACCGCCCCTACCTACTGCCTACTACCTACCGAGCCCCGAGCCCTCCTGCCCCAATCTTGCTATACTCACCCCAGCGCCTCGCATGGCGTAGATCCTATGCCCATCATCCATGAATTTATCCGCGAAGCCCTCGTAAAAGGTGCTTCCCGGCAAGATATCCAGAAAGCCCTCATAAAAGCCGGGTGGCAACAAGATGAGATCGCGAACGCCCTCGACAGTTTCGCGGATATCCCGTTCGTTATTCCAGTCCCAAAGCGGAAGCCGTACGTTTCGGCCCAGGAGGCCTTCATGTACCTCGTCCTCTTCCTCACGCTCTACATCAGCGCGATCGGTCTGGGAAC
>CAZWYJ010000070.1:0-6021 GCA_964638165.1 uncultured Gammaproteobacteria bacterium
CTTTCAAGGAAGGGTTGGGCCCGCCCGCCACGTCCGCCTAGGCGGACGAGGCGTTGCGGGCAGGGATGGGTGGGGATGAATTGAAGGACCGGGGGTTCTTGTTCTAAACCAAAAAGGCGCACCCCGTGGCGCGCCTTTTTGCGTTTCTTTGATGCGATGACTATGGCTTAATCATCAATCCATCCGGGGTTGTGATCGGGGACTCCGGAACGGGAGACTCGGTCACCGGTGCCACTACAGGATTCTCCTTGGCCTCTTTTCCGCGACGAAGCTGTTCAAGGCGAGCGATAACCATCTGATTATCCGCATTCGTGGCCTGCACCTGCTCGATCTGTTCGATCGCCTTATCGTACTCTCCTGCTTCCTCGTAGATCGTTGCCAAGAACCATCGGGCATTCGCGAATGAAGGCGTCTTCTGAATAACCTGCTCAAACAGCGAGCGCGCGGCATCCTTGTTACCATTCGCGTAGTAGAGAATGGCGAGTTGGAAGGCCACATTCTCATCTTGCTGATTCACGCTCAGTACCTCTTCCAATTTTCGGATGGCCTCCGAGAGCTTTCCTTGGCGCTCGTACACCAAACCGAGATTAAAATGCGCGGCGGCGTAATCAGGCTTTGCCGTAGCCGACTGATTGAACCATGTTGCGGCCTGCTCAAGCTCAACCTCGACATTCTTCTGCGCCTCTTCCCGCTTGGCCTGATCCTCGTTTTCCAGTTCCGTTCGGTACGCATCGGAGCGCAAGACGTAGATCTTGCCGACCTCGTTCATGAAGATCGGATTGTTCGGTTCAAGAGCCAATGCCTGACGATACGCGCCAATGGCATACTCGTCCGCGCCTTGCGTGAAGCTCATGATGGACTGATAGACGGTTGCGAGATTCGACGCATTATCCACATTCGACGGACCGACTTCCACGGCGCGTTTCGCCATCTCCACCGCGAGCATCACGTGATCATTCGCCTTTCTCTTAGCGTCCGGATCCTGAGCCTGCTCGAGAATCTGACCGGCTTTCACGAGATGCGCTTGAGAGAGATTCCGGTAATACACGTCATTCATCTTGTTCATCGCCGTTGCGGATTCGAGGTGGCGAATGGACGTATCCACATCCCCTCTCTGCTGATAGGCGGAAAGCGCCCTATTGTACTGAACATCCGCGGCCAAGCGCTGCCCCAAGAGCCACATGGCGCTTACAGATGTGACCGCGATGATGATCATGAGAATGGAGAGAGCGCCCTTGAGCCATGACCGACTCTGATTCCAGGAGAAGACATTCTTACTCAAGAGCCCGGCGGAAAGCGCCAAAAGCAGCCAGAAGGCAAAGTGATGCGCGAGGTTGTAATTATAGAGGAATGCCAGAAAAACCGTTGTCGCCCATCCCGTGGCCAAGAGGAGGTAGGTGGTCCAGTCATCTTCCTTACGCCCCTTTACCAAGCGCATGCCAAGCGCGGTTCCGGCCGAGCCGACCAGCATCACCCACAGCGTGGTGCCGACGATGCCGATCATGGCAATCATCGTGAGGATTGCGGAGAAACCACGCTCAAAACGCAATTGCCAGAACTCCGACACGTTAACGGCAACCGATCGATACTTCGCGTAGTCAAAGAGCCATGTGCCCGGACCGGAACCAAAAACCGAACGATCACGAAGCGTCTGCTGAGCGATGAGCCATGAGTGACGGACGGACGGCGCAACCTCCGACGGAACGCGCGAAGCAACAGGAGACGACGCAAAAAGCATGATGACGGATACGAGGAGGATGGCGGCCGGAGCAATGAGCTGAGGGAGTGGCGGCAACTTGCGGGAGCGGAGCATGGTCAAGCCCACGAACAGGACCGTTCCGAAGATCAACGCCGCCCACACGGCCCAGAAATCAACAATGACGGCATAGGACAATCCCGCGACAACCATGCCGTAGATAACTACCTTCCAAAATACCGAACACTTCTGAGAAGGTCCGCAGAAGGAACACGATCCTCCGGCGCATCCCGCAAGGCAGAGCGCACCGGCCATGACCGTGGGAATTGCGAGGAAGGTCGCCAGCGCGTTCACGGTGCCAACCGTATTGAATGCCGGATACGCAGCCATATTCCCGGACCCGAACAGGTGAATGCCGAAGATCTGCAAAATTCCGTACACGCCCGCGATGAATGAACCGGCGATGAACCACAAGAGAACCTTCTGAACATCTTGTGCGGTCTTCAGACGATTCGCAACAAGGAAGTAGAATGCGACGAATGACGCCATGGTCACGAATGACCACTGCATCTGTCCGACGTTTCCGACGAATGAGATGTACCGATCGAGCGAAAACCACGAGGTGACGCCGTACCCGATGAGGAAAAAGAGGACGACGAGATGAAGCCACGATCGCGCGATACTAAATTCACGCTCAATGAGCGACTTCGTGACCCATGCGGCAATGCCGACGAGCGCCACGATGGCGAGTAATGTCTGTTTATTTAATTCGATCGCGTCAAGCGTGATCGGGAGGAACCAGAGCGGCATGAGTGCCGCGAGGCCCATAATACATACGTCTATCACTCTGCCGAGGATAGAAGGGAGGGAAAGAGAACGCTTCGGCGGAGTCAACGGCTCCTCATGGGGCATTGACGGCGGAAGAACGGTCTCGAGTGGCATGCCTTCAGTCATAGATTTGGAGAGTATAACAGAAGATCAGGCAAAGAGAAAAAACATCCATCCACAAAACTTCACGCAAAATAGCTTTTACGTGTATACTTCTCTGTAACCGGCATCCTCTCTAAGGGGCCGTGATGCATACAACGGTCTTTGTCGCGTTAAACGCGATGTGTCGCATCACGACCGGAAGAACGGACGCCGGCTTTAAATTGGGCAATTTTCCATACGGCGATCGGTTTTTCTTTTCTTGCAAACGGACAAAGAACGGTGTGTATAATTTTTTAGAATCTGGAATTCGGAATATTGAATTTAGATTCTATCCCTGCTTGGGTGGGGAGACCCCACCCCTACGCTTTTTAACGAATGTACGAAGCGAACACTCTTCATGCGTTCTAGGCGGCGGTTAAAATGAGATGGATCGCGATGTGCTGGAGGGAGAATATTCGCGAGGCGTACGTAATCGTACGGTGAGCGAATATTCGACTGAAGCACGAGCGAGCCGCTCATTTTAACTGTCGCCCCTTATGTCCGCTCTATGGGGCCGTGATGAGTACAACGGTCTTTGTCGCATCACGACCGGAAGAACGGACACTGGGCTTGGTTGATTGGATGATTGGTTGATTAGGTCTCTTTTTTAGAAGATCCCTTCCAATCAACCACTTACCAATCAACTCTTTTTGACTGACGAATGTACGAAGCGAACACTCTTTCGGCGTTCTAGGCGGCGGTTAAAATGAGATGGATCGCGATGTGCTGGAGGGAGAATATTCGCGAGGCGTACGTAATCGTACGGTGAGCGAATATTCGACTGAAGCACGAGCGAGCCGCTCATTTTAACTGTCGCCCCTTATGTCCGCTCTATGGGGCCGTGATGCATACAACGGTCTTTGTCGCATCACGACCGGAAGAACGGACACTGGGCGAGGGTAGTGGGTAGTGGGTAGCGAAAAACATTTCACTGCCCTCTCACCACTCCCCTCTCTTTTTTTTGACCAAGGTGCCAAGCGAACGAGCCTTTCGGCCAGGGTTTGGATCTTGGGGTTTAGGGTTTCTACGCCCTATGCCCTACGCCCTATGCCCTTTCATGTCTGCCCCTACGCCGGGGGCGACTCTGTGGCCGGCGGGGGCTCTTCCGCAGGAGGAGATTCTTCTGCGGGGGGCGACTCTTCTACCGGTGGCTCTTCCGTAATCGGCTCTGTCACAGGCTCTTCTTGAGAAACAGGCTCAAAAACCGTCTGGCCCGTTACCGTATTCACGGTTCCCGCGGACCCGTCTGAATTCCATACCGTGGTCCCCTGTGGCATCACGGACACGCTCCACGCAAATGTGATATCCGAATCCGAAGCCTCACTGATCGAAATCGTGAATCCGACATCCGACTCGTCGGAAATCCACCATGTTCCCGGGGCGGTGTACGGCGTGACGCTGATGAGTGGATATGTGCCGATGGAGGCGAATTCGACGCGAACGGTCTTTTCTCCGGCGAAGATGCGTGCAATGCCTTGCGTGGCGAGTGTGGATTCACCTGATGAAGACGCGTCCACTGCTTCTGATTCCGGATCGGTCATTCCGCTGAACGAGCCCGGACGAACCTGAATGAGAACCGTGGTTGAGGCGGATGTGCCATCGAACGGTTCCAGCGCCAAGCCGATCATCGAACCCGCGTCCGTGCCACGCATGGCGGTTCCGGCTTCGGAAGACGCCACGAGCGCATCACCGATCTGGATATTCCCATTCTCCGTGCTCACGTTCACGCGCGCCTTTCCGGACACCACCACGGCATATCGCCCCTCATCGTGATTGCCCGCGAGGAAGCCCGGGCGATCCGAGACCACGCCGATGATTCCACCTTCGTATGCCGAGGATGAGAGTTTCACGCGATCCGCGCCATCGAGATCCGCAACGACCACGTCCCCGCCAATGAGCGAGTCATCGGAATCGTATGTCTCCGCGTAGCCCGAAGCCTCCGCGCCCCAGCCTGCACCATCCGCACGCATGCGTTCGCCGAGCGTGCTCGTGGAGCTATCGTAATAGATGCCGACCGCGTGTTGCATGGCACCGAAGGCCGATGGGTAGAGCTTACCCGTGAGCAAGACATCCCCGATTTCCGTGACCGAGAGTAGCGGGCTGGACGTGACGCTATTCGAGGAGAGCGTGAATGATGACGTGGTTGTGGAGTGGATGGCAACGCCCAAGGAGAAGACTGAATCAATCACCGCGCCCGTGGATGCGTCATACGCGGTTCCGCGGAAGCTGAAAAGCGGGGAATCCACGAGCATCACATCCGCATCCGCCTTTGTGGTGGACGCCGCGATGAAATCCTGCACGAGCACGGATCCGTTCTCATCAATACTGAAGAGGTCCCCGGCCCACCACACCGGGCTCACGTAGACCATGACCGTGCCCGTGGTCCCTCGCGCCAGCGAATCCATGGCGGTTCCGATAATCATGCCCGGCCCTTTGGCCTTCACCGCATACCCATCCGCGCCCATCATGAGCTTGTCGCCATTTTCAATCCCCTCTTCACGCGTATCAACCTTGGTTTCTAGCTGACCCAGAATACCCACGAGCACCGCATTCGGATCCCCCTCCAAAACCGCGTTCCCGATGTACGCGCTGTGCTTGGAAATAACACCCAGAGTGTTCGACCGCCAATCCGGCATTCCCCGCACCACGGACGTGGCCACGGTATGATCCAACGCAATCACATCGCCGGTTCGGATGATCGAGGCCTCGCGGGACGGGAAGTACTCCGCATAGTCCGCGCCTTGCGTCACGGTAATGCCGTAATCGGAACGAATTTGCCCGCTACAGGCAATCGAAGCGACGCGCCAGTCATCCGTGCGACCGAAGACCGCGAGATCACTCGTGCCAGTTGAGCACCCGCCACGGATATCTAAGACTGCCTGCGTATTATTCCCCGTATTGTAGATAGACGTGGATGTGACGTTTGCATTTGATGTGGAGACGAAGAGATTCTCAGTCACTGTGGTGGAGGCGTAGAGACTCGCCCCCGTCGCATTCACGAACGTGGCATCCTGCATAATGAATGTCGATCCGTAGATACTTCCGCCCGTCAGGTACTTCTTCACCGCATTATCGCCTCCCAGCGAAACCCAGAGGTAGGTGCCGTCGAACGCGCCAGCCGTACCATTCGACTCCCACGTGAGCGCGCTATCCGTATACTCCACCCCCACATTCGTCCTCGGATCAATTTTCGCACGCCTCTCATCGCCGATCGCCCACACGTATTCGCCGTCAAAAACAAGGTCAAGATAGACATCTCCCGGAAGCGTGGTCGTCGCGACAATGACATTCGTATTCGGATCAATTTTGAGAATGTCGTTGTACCCATCAATCGCCCAAAGATGTGATCCGTCAAA
>CAZWYJ010000071.1:0-5948 GCA_964638165.1 uncultured Gammaproteobacteria bacterium
CCTGCATTCGCAGGGCACCCCGCGAATGCGGGGTGAACCCATAAACAAACAACCGTCGGGATAATACCGACGATTGTTCGCTGGAGCGGGTAGGGGGAGTTGAACCCCCATCTCGTCCTTGGCAAGGACGCATAATAGCCGCTATACGATACCCGCCTACGCCCTTCGGGCTTCGGCGGGCAAGCCCGCCATCAACCGATGGGATTTTTTGTCTTCGGACACAGGCGGGCAAGCCCGCTTGGATCCGGAAGAGATAGCTATTTTGCGGGGGAATCCTACCAATTCCTTCCAAAGAATGCAAGGGGCTGTATCGTCATCTCACGATAGCGACTTTTTCGACGAACAAGATCTCCATCGGGCAGAGCTCCCCCCCGCAAGGGGAGGGGCTGGGGGCCGTGCCCCGTTCTACGGGGTGGGCCGTTTTCCCCGCAAGGGAAGGGCCGGGCCCGCCCGCCACGCAAGCCGAGTCCGCGAGGCGTTGCGGGCGGGGGTGGGCCGTCTCACACCCTCGCTTTCTTCGCCAGCCTTTTCCGTTTGACGTACTCGCGGAGACGCTTGGATGTGCCAGTGGCCGCAATCGCTCCACCTGCGGCGATGAAGGGGATCCAGTCCGGTAGCCCGGTTTTCTTTCCTTCGGATGGTGGTGTGACCGTACCTTCGGCGTGGGAGATAAGCGTCACATCATCCGCTGATCGAACGACGATCGTTGGTGTTTCCTTGCGGATATTGAGGAGCGCGCTCACGCTGATCTTGTCGTCTTTCTGAAAACGCTTGGCACGAATATTTGCCGCGGACGGAATGGAAACTGTCACGTCCACGCCGTCCTCTGTTTCAATGGAGAGCGATGAGGCACTGACAGCTTTTACGATTCCTTCGACATTCGTGAGACTCCACGCGTCTTCGCTTCCCGGGGCGAGGAGATCAACCGTCCGTGGTACGGGTGGCGTTCCCGTCGCCATTGTCATCCAGACATCGGTCGTTTTCATGCGCAGTTCCGGTCCCTGGTACGTGGTGGAAAGCGTGCCGTTTACTTGGACGGTTGAGCCGAATGCCGGAACATTGAGGTGCTTCGGGAGATAGACCATGAGTCCGCGGCCATCCTCGGCGAGAAGGACGAAGACGTGGGATGCTCCGAAGAGTCGGTGCACGGATCCGACGGTTCCGCTCACGCGGACGCGCGAACCGTTCAGTGATGAGTTGAACATATCGGAGAAAGGGTATGGAGTGATAGCATCGGATTTTTTTGAAGATGTCTTTACGTCCCCTGATGAGGAATTTTCAGCATTCGACTGCTCGGCAACGCTCATGATTTCGCTGATGAGATCACTCGACGGATCGTTCGCCGGTGATGTCTGCTCGTCCGTATCGGCGATCGCATCTTCGTCGAATTGATTCTGCGCACCCGGGGTGAGCATCGAGGCAATATGCCATTCGCGCGTGGTCGAATGAAATGCCCATGATTCACCTTTTGCGAGCGATGGGATCTCCGTGGCATCGAGCACGACCCCATTCGTCTCCGTGAGCGTGAGTGCGTCTCCGCCATTGTTCAGACGCGCACTTGAGAGTGGCGCGATGAGGTATGGCGAAGCCGTGAGCGCGGTATGCGCGGGGATGCGCGCGATCGTACCTTGTGCGTCTTTGAGTAAGAGCTCGCGATCCGTGCTCGTTGTGCCGTCCGCAAAAACAAGCTCGACCCATTCCGGACCGGAAAGCGGATTCGAGACGGCTTCGGAAAGGCGGACGCTGATCCGCGGAGCAGACGGTGTTGTGCTCGTCGCGTTCGAGACAATGGCTTCCGTTGACGTCGTTGCGGACGCGGTTGAGCCGCTCGTCTCCGCGACGGACGACGTCGTTGTCTTCGTGGCGGATGTTGAATTCGTCTGTGACGGGGTGGTATAGATGACGTTTTCTGCGGCTGGCGTCATCGTCTCGGTCGTATTCCATGCATCCGTTTGCGGATTGCGCGCCCAAGACGTTCCCTTTTCGAGCTCGGGAATCATCGTCGTTTCAATGATCTCGCCATCCGTTTCGCGCAGGGAAAGGGTTTCGCCGTCATTATTGAGCTTTGCGGATGACAGGGAAACGATGAGGTATGGCGCAATCGTGAGTGGCGTATTCGCGGCGATCGTCGCAATGCGCCCCTTGCCGTCATAGAGAAAGAGTTCGCGATCCGTGCCCGTTGTACTTGATTCGAATCGAAGCTCGATCCATTCCTTTCCCGATGTCGGATTTGAAACGACCTCGCTGATCGTCACGAAGCGTCGAGTGATATCGGGCGTTTCTGCGGACATTGTTTCCGTCTGCGTCTCAGTCACGATCTCCGTGGTCGAAGATGTTACGGACGCTTCATTGGATGTGATGATCTCAACCGTCGTTGTCGCGCCGGACATGATCGCTTCCGTTGTTGTCGGAGAACTCGTCTCGACATCCGTCGTTTCCATTTCTATTGATGTCGTGACCTCGGATGAGACGGTTTCTGTTGATTCTACGGGCGAGGGGACCTCGTCCCTATGATCTGACGAACAGAGATCGCAGACGCCCGGCGTTCCCTGATCGAGGATGCCCGCTTTCCAGTTCGACGATGTTGTTGCCGTGGTCCAGCTATCGCTGCGATCGCCACTCGATGTTGCGGATCCGCGGATCATGGACGCGAAGGACCCTGTTGATCCCGCGAACGGAGCCGACCCGTCTCCGGCCCGGTCAATCGCGAGGCCGGAGGCATCACGAAGCTCGAGTCCGAGCGTGCTATTCGAGAGGCTCACGCCCGTTGTCACAAGTTGGACCGTTGTCGCGAGCGCGGATTTTTCATTTGTCTCCGCGTAGTTTGCGATGAGGTAGGTGCCGAATGGCGGAATCTCCGCTCCGTCCGGAATCGTCAGGATGCGGTCCGGTTCCATCATGTCATGGAGCGTGTAGCCACCAATCGTGGCCGCGGTTTCTCCGAGATTGACGAGCTCGATCCATTCGTCCGCGATGGACAAGCTTGATCCTGCCCACGCAATTTCCTCAATGAGGATATTCGATGTTTGCGCGAGAGCGGGGAGGGGGTGAAGGAGTGAGAGCGGAACACAAAGAGCGATCGTGATCATTGTGGTTGTCATGCGCATGAGGGCGCACGGAAACAACCGTCGGCGAGCGTATCGTCGTGGCATAGGATGAGGTGAAAATGAGAGGGCGAAAAGTTGAAAGTGTTTCGCTCCTTGTATTCATTTAGTCTCATGAGCCGTCCCTTTACGCAAACGTCCCGTGGATAAGTCATTTTTTTCGCTTATCTAAAGGCTCTTGACGTTATTCCGCGAATGTTCTATTTTTGTTCTATACATGACTGTATCGCGTTCGCCGTCGGGGCAAGCGTTTTCCCCACGCCCCACGATCTACGCCCCACGCCCTATTTATGTCTTCCCCAACACCCAAGCAAAAAGAAGTCCTGGACTTCATCGTCCAGTTCATCAATGAAGAAGGGTATGCCCCTTCCTATCGCGAGATCGCCGACGGTCTCAAACTCGCTTCGCCTTCAACCGTGCACGTGCATATTCAGGCCTTGCGCGAGCGGGGATTTTTGCGAGCGAATGGCGGGAATTCGCGTGAGCTCGAGCCAACGGATAAGGCGGTGCGATGGGGAAGGAGTGTCCTTCTTCCGCTCGCCGGAATTATCACCGCGGGTGAGCCGATTGAGGCAATCCAGGAGCATGAGACCATGGCGATTCCGGTTGATCTTGCGCCGGATTCTGCGAACTCCTACGTGTTGCGTGTCAAAGGGGAGTCCATGATTGATGATGGAATTTTCGACGGGGATTACGTTGTTGTGGAGCGGAACCCATCTCCGAAGAATGGTGATGTCGTGGTGGCGCTTCTCGATAATACGCATGCCACGCTCAAGCGTTTCTATCGGGAAAAGGATCGCATCCGTCTTCAGCCCGCAAATGCCACGATGAAACCGATTTACGCATTTGATCCATTGATTCAGGGGGTGGTGAGGGCGGTCATCCGAACCTTTCGTCCCAGGATGATTTAGAAAACTTTTAAAATCGCGATTCGCTCGCGTTTCCCTCATCGAGCTCCCTTCCCTTTCAAGGGAAGGGCCGGGGATGGGTGTGGAATAGCGAGGGGTAGGGGGAGGGTCGTCAAAAGGTGAGTCGTGGCCGTGTAGAAGAGATATTGCAGGCATGGGCGATGGTTGGGGTAGGGGTATCTCAATCATCGACAAGATCTCTTCTATTCGTTCATGACAAAACGCATACAAATATAAATCACTATGTTCTCCATCGCTAAGTTTTTCTCTTCTATGTTGTACGAACCTGTTCGCCAGCCGATTGATGTGCTCGCCGTCTTTCGCAAAGGCATCGCCGAGCCCATGACATTCAAGTGGGGGAATCGGTACTATCAGGTTCAGAAAGTTGATCTCGTACACACGGAACACGATGGTCGCGAACGAATCTACTACTTCTCGGTTTCAAATGCGGCATCCGCCTATCGCATCTCTTTCCGTTCGAGCAGTCTCACGTGGACATTGGAGGAGAAATGCGAAGGCGCGTTCGCTTGAGCTTGTTCAGAATCTTAACGCAACATCTTGTCGAGCTTCATGGTTTTCGCTTGAAATTTAGAGGTTTTATCTGGATACAAGATTTTAAACAGGCTCTTAGAAGAGCGTGTCTGACCGCGCCAAATTTGCTATACTATCTTCATGAAATCTCGAGGGTTCAGTCTTATCGAGCTTCTTGTCGTCATTGCGGTCATCGGACTCCTTGCGACGTTTGCCATTGTTCAGATCTCTGGCTCACGGGAGAAAGCCCGGGTTGCGAAAGCCGTAGCGCATAGCGCGCAGATTCTGCGTGCCCTCGGGGACGATCTGGTGACTCGCTGGGATTTTGATGAATGCTCCGGAACGTCTGTGGCGGATTCGAGCGGTCTCGGAAACGCGTTACCATTATCCGGTGGCGCGACATTTTCCACGGATACGCCGAACGGATCAGGATGCTCCATGACGGGACTTACGACGAGGCTTACGGCCCCGATGACCGTATCCATCAATGGGAGGAATCTCACGGCTTCCGCATGGTTTAAAACAACAAACTACGGGGATCAGTATATGCTCCTCATTACGTATCAGATTCTCTCGACGTATTTGGGTACGATCAGATCCTGTCCCACTGCCACTCAATGTTTTGCAGGAACGACGAGGGTTGATGATGGAAAGTGGCACTTGATGACATTCGTTGGCGATGGCTCGTCTATGCGTCTCTATCTTGATGGCGAGCCAAATCCGGAGGCGACGCGTGTCTGGAGTGTCGCGGTTCAGGATCAACTTAAGGTGGGGCCATTTTCAGGATTCGTTGATGATATTCGTTTATATAACCGTGCACTAACGAAGGCGGAAGTCCAGCAATTATACGCGGAAGGCACACGGCAGTATCTTGCGATGCCGTAGTTTTTGACCTCTTTCCTTGACTTTTTCATTATTTTCTGGCTCGATAGGTTCTATCCATGCATGGATAGAAAGGAGGAAGCGTCATGGGTACATGGTTCTGTTCCTTATTACAACCTATTCGAAATCTTGTCCGTCTTGGTAATTACCTCTACCTTCCGCCGCAGCCTCCGGAGTCTGTCTGGGATGCGGCTCACGCGGAGCTCGTTGGTCAACTTGACCGGCTTCCGGTAGACGTCGCGCAATCCATGCATGGCGTGTCAGCGTCCATGTGCCGTCTGGTTATCCAGCACGATGCTATTAATGCGGCTGATGCCGGACGAGAATTACCTACGGAGGTGCAGAATATGCCGGAACCGTATCGCATCGAAGCTCTTCGCACGTGGGGAGAGCGGAGTATCGAAGATCCCATGATCGTGCCCTCTTTTCCCTATACGGGTCTTGGAGGGTATGTCGTCGACGTGGATTCGGAGACGCTCATTGGCGGAGCTTTTGCAGCATTCAACCTCTCCCGCTTGTCGGA
>CAZWYJ010000072.1:0-5670 GCA_964638165.1 uncultured Gammaproteobacteria bacterium
ACAAAAAGAAAATCTGCGACCGAGTTGGTGGCAGATTTTACTCATTACCCTTGTATATTGTTGATTGGTAAGTAGTTGATTGGTTGATTGGGAAAATGCCCCACTCGTCATTCTGAGCGCTTCAAAAGATTCTAAAAGTCGCGCAGCTCATCGCGAGGAACCCCTTTCTATTTGAGAATGTGATGAGATTTGATGAATGTTCGTAAACGGAAAGGGGTCCCTTCGGATGCACTCAGGGCAGGTTCTTCGCGATATGATCCCTGCGGACTCTCCTTTGTGGCGCTCAGAATGACGAGAAGAGCGTTCCTAATCAACCACTTACTAATCAACTAATCAACTACTTACCAATTAACCAAATACCGAGTTCTTTCGTGCTATACTTCCCACGCATCTATCTTCCCCTATGGAACCCAATATCACGACCATGGACGATCATCGCAAAACCGCGCCATCGTCACCCGCTCCGTCCTTCGTATCCGCGCCCAAGAATATTCCGCCTCCGGTTCGTGAATTACGCCGTCCGCCGGAACGAAGTCAGATGATGATGTTGGCGATTTTTCTCGTCGTTCTCCTGCTCCTCATCGCAAATGTCGTGACGGTTGTTCTCGTGACGGGGCGGATCGAAGCTCTCGCGGCGGAGGGGAAGGTGGCGAATCAGAATCTTCAGATCGCGATCGCGAACATTTCCGGTCAGCTTGATATTGCGGATAAGCGCGATCAGGATTTTGCGACAAGAATTGCCGGTTTTCAGCAGGGACTTTTTGACGCGGGGTCTGAAATGGAGTCCATGGGCGCAAACTTGATTCGGCGAGGCGATGAACTAATCGAGATCGGCACAATAGTGAATAATGAAAAGGGTACGGAATTGATTCAAAAGGGTGAGACATTGAAAACAGAAGGTGTTCAATATCAGGAACTCGGAGCCAGATACAAAACGAACAGTAAGTAGTGGCCGTTCGTGAACGGCCCACGTCATTCGTGAATGACGTGTAAGGACGGGAAAGACCCGTCCTTTTTGATATGAAGATACGCCCGCACGATGACGAAGGAGAGAGTTCCCTTCGCATCGCGGGCGTATCTTAGACGTAGAAACGTGAGCCGGCTAAGCCTTCGCGCTGTTTCCCTTTTCGAGTCGAAGGAGGATTGTCGTTGCGAATCCGGCCACGAGCGCCATCGTGATGACGGGCTCCGCGTGGTTGGCCATTCGAACTCCCTGGAACGCTTCGGTTGCTACTGCGCCCAGCACGGAGCTGATGATCGCGCCTGATTGGGCATAGGTCGTTTTTTGGATACGCTTGATGGCGCAGATGCTGATGGTCGTTGCTCCGACGAGCACGAGGATCGGGAGGGCGTCATTGGTATTGCCCGGGCCGAACATCCAGCGCGTGGTTCCAACGGTGAAGAACGTGCCGACGCAGAGCGCTAAGCAAGTCGTGGGGCTCGGAAACAGTTTTTTGAGATAGTCCATCACGTCTCCTTGTCGTGAATGACCGGAAAGGTTCGAAAACAATAAGGCTATGTATAGGCGAAAAAGAGGATTTCGTCAATGACGGATTCCTCTCTTCGGAAATACAAAAACCTCCGAGGCATGCCCGGAGGTTTTTATTTCGTTTACTCGGTGACTTCCAGTCCCATCTGCTTTGCCGTTCCTTCGACCTGTCGCATTCCGGCTTCCACCGTGTGGCAGTTCAGGTCCGGCATTTTCTTTTCCGCGATCTCGCGGATTTGTGCTTTGGTGACTTTTCCGCACTTCTCAACGAGGCACTTGGGGGATCCCTTCTGGAGACCCGCGGCCGTCTTGAGCATTTCGGAAACCGGAGCAACTTTGGTGATGAAGTCGTACGTGCGATCTTCGTACACCGTGATGATAATCGGGACGACTTCGCCCATGCGGCTCTGCGTGGCGTCATTGAAGCGCTTGCAGAACTCGGCGATGTTCAATCCCTGCGGACCGAGCGCCGTACCAACAGGAGGCGCCGGGTTTGCCTGGCCTCCTTTGATCTGGAGCTTGATATACGTCTTGATTTTCTTAGCCATGTCATTAGGGGCGCGGATCGCGGATCGCGGGGCGCGGATGTTCCGTGCCCTGCGCCCTGCGCCCCGTGCCCTGATTTCGTGTGAGTGAGAGATTGGCGAGAAGCGCGTCAATCTGGCCACAAACACGAGTCGGGAGTCGGAGGTCGGGAGTCGGAAGTTTTTAACTCCCGACTGCCGACTGCTAACTAAATTTTCTTGACTTGTGCGAAATCCAGTTCAAGCGGAGTCTCGCGGCCGAACATGCTCACGAGCACCTTTACCTTGCCGCGCGCTCCATCCACATCAACCACTTTTCCTTCAAAGCCTTTGAACGGACCATCTCCGATGCGGATCGGCATGCCTTCCACCAGATCAATGTCATACTCCATGGATTCCGCGGTTCCGCCGGCGCGCTTCATGATCGAATCAATCTCCGA
Source organism: uncultured Gammaproteobacteria bacterium (assembly GCA_964638165.1). Classification (GTDB taxonomy): domain Bacteria; phylum Patescibacteriota; class Patescibacteriia; order 2-12-FULL-60-25; family 2-12-FULL-60-25; genus 2-12-FULL-60-25. Next base: position 2,454 of record CAZWYJ010000072.1, read on the forward strand.
CTGTTCGAGCGGCGTTGGCGTGGTGCCGGTTCCGATGAAGCCCGTGACGCTCGGCGTATTGCGGACTACGTACCAGGAATCATCCTTCACGATCATCTCCACGAGCACGTATCCCGGAAAGATTTTTTCCTCCACGATCTTGCGCTTGCCGTTTTTGATTTTGATCTTTTTTTCCGTTGGAACGAGCACATTGAAGATCTTGTCTTGCATGCCAAGCGTGGCGATACGCGTCTTTAAGCTGTCGCAGACGCTATCTTCATACCCGGAATAGGTATGGATGGCGTACCATCTTCGGCCAAGATCGAGTGTTTGCTTTGGCATAGGAGTGAATGGGAAGAATCACGAACGACGATTATTCGAGCGGGAGCTTGAGATCCGTGTTTTCCGCGGGCGTTTCTGCCGGGGCTTCCGTTGGCGTTTCGACGGATTCCACTTGCACATCGTTTACGTTAATCGGTTCAACGGTCGGAACCACGTCGGCTGGCGCGGGCGTTTCCGTTTGCGCGGACGGCGTGCGTGTGGCGAGTGCGTAGGTGACGAGTCGCGAGAAGCCGAAGTCGAGCACGGCAAAGAACACGGCAACGCCCACAGACACCGAAACAACCATGACGGAATAACGGATGGTCTGTTGCTTGGTCGGCCACGTCACTTTTTTGAGTTCCGCGATCGAGTTGCGAACGTAGGAGATGAGATCGTTGACAGGATTTGCCATAGACAGGGATGGTGATTTTTAAAATCCCCTCCCGGGGTTTTGCGAGAAGAATATATCACAAGAAGGGGGAGGAGTCAATTGGGGGAGTGGGGAGTGGGTAGGGGGAGAGGGGGCATCCGCCCGCCTCGCCTGACGCCAAGTACACCCGAAGCGGATGGCGGGCGGGTAGGGGGTAGGGGCGCAGCATGCTGCGCCCGTACGGGCGTCCAGCTAAAATGCGGGGATTTAACTGCCGATATTTTACAAAGAAGCATTTAAGCCCCTGTTAGGGTGTCCGTTGTGGCGGAACAAGGGGGTTGGGGGGTTCTTATAAAGCAGGCTTGACATTTTGTGCGAATTATGGTGACATGGCGACATTGTCCCTTCTGAAACGAATAATCTTCTCTTTGTCTCATTCGGATGAGCCGGATGCGACTTCGAACCCATTTCCATTGCCTATACCGATGAGCGGTAGAGGAAGGAAAGGTATGCCATGGCAAAGATCGCGTTGTATTTCCCTGGAAACGCCACGCACTCCTTCTTGCTGGGGGATCGCTGGCAGCGCATGTACGACGAGCGCCTCGGTCTCGATGAGATCGGGCGTTCGGGCGTGCCTGTGACCGTGAGCCATCAGGGCATCGAGTACGAGCTCTACCCGTTCTTGCGGGAGACGCTCGCGCAGTACCCCTCGATCTCGGTCGCCAATGCGCCGTTCGCGCATCCGCTCATGAGCCTCGTTAATCCGAGCCATCAGCGGTGGGAGGTGCGGAATGCCGTCGGGAATCTCCCGATCACGTTCTTCTCGGAATTCGATACGCCTGACTCGGGTTTGATCCCCACGGAGTTTTTCTTCCACCTGCGATCGCAGACGGCGATCTACTCTCCGTGTTCCGGCGTGAGCGTGGAGGATCCGGAGGTGCTCGCGATTCCGGACGGGACGATCGGCGTCCAGTATGAGCATTGCATCGGCGTGGTGCTCGACGGGTTCGAGGCATTCAACAAGGCGTGGTTCGCCTTCGCGGCGCATCCGATGCCGGAGAACCTCGACAGGCTGATGCGGGAGATTGAGGCGATCTCGAAGCTTCCGCGCGCCTACGTGGTGATCCCGCTTGATCTGGAACAGCCCTGGGTCGGGAGCGCGCTCGGCGCGAAATTGTTCGAGATTTTCTTCGCCGAGATCAAGGCGCGGAAGCTGGATCAGCACATCGTGCCCATGCAGGAGGTGATGGACGCGGCGCAGGCGAATCCGTTCCGGATCAGCAAGCCACATCGCATCCTCGCCAAGTGGAACGTGCACGCCCTGCAGTTCCGGCACACGGCGCAGATGGCCTACCTTTCTCCGGAGAACGATCGTCGGCATAAGATCTACGCCTTTGCGACATCGAGCGATCTGCTCTCGTCGTGGAATCGGTACGTGATGAGGTCGGTTGCGCCAGAAAAGGCGATGACCTGCCGTGATCTCGACGGGCGCGAAGTCTCACTCTCGCAGGGGCATAACGGCGCACTGCAGGAGCTCTGCCTCGCGGCCAAGGGAGCGTACCTGTTCCCGTCGGACGGTTCGTTCGCGCGCCGCCTTGCGCGGCTCACGGAGCGGAACGGCCTCACCGAAGCCGTCCAGGCATGGGCGGAAAAGGAAAGGTTGTAATCGTTCTTTCGCTATCAAGCCCGGTTTCTCGCAAGAGGAGCCGGGCTTATACGTTTGAGAGGGGAGTGGGTAGAGGGGAGAGGGGGGTATTGGGAATTCGAGAGGTCCTCGCGTCCGAATGTGGGACACGGACGTGGGCATTGACATCCATAGGATTTCATCATATGATATTATCATATGTCAACTTTATCTGTCCCCTTGTCCGCAGAACTTGAGGCATTCGTGAGTGATATGGTTCGCAGTGGCGTGGCATCAAATAAAGCCGATGTGGTTCGGCGCGCACTCACGCGTATGGCGGAAGAAGAGGCGATTGATGCGGTTCGGCGTGCGCAGCAGGAGATCCGCGAAGGGGAGGGTGTTGAGGGCGATATTCGCAAGATCCTCGCAAAGATGCCATGAGATTATGCACATCATCTTTGCGCCGGTATTTCTGCGTCAATTAAAACGACTACCGAAGGCGCTTCAGGAAGAGGCGATCGAAGCGATTGAATCGTTTCAGGATACGAATCAGCACATTCGTCTGAAAGTTCATAAATTGCATGGGCGTTTTGCAAAACAGTACGCGTTTTCCGTGAATTATCGTTTTCGCATCGTTTTTGAATACGGTTCCGCCGATATCGTTCATTTTCTCGCCATCGGCGATCATGAAGTGTATCGATAGGAGGAATGTTACAAAAAAGACGCCCGATATCCTCGTGGCGTCTTTTTTGTTTTTCCGAAATAAGAACGACGAATCCCGAGATGCGAACCTACACGTCCAGCTCCGCCTGCTTGGCATGCGTCTGGATGAAACGCTTGCGCGGGGCAACCTCGGATCCCATGAGGATATCGAAGGTTTCATCCGCGGCCGCGGCATCATCGATCGTGACCTGCTTGAGCAA
>CAZWYJ010000073.1:0-5568 GCA_964638165.1 uncultured Gammaproteobacteria bacterium
ACAAAAGATTCTAAAAATCGCGTAGCTCATCGCGAGGGATCTCTTTCTTTTTGAAAACATGATGAGATCCGATGAACGTGCGTGAAAGGAAAGGGGTCCCTCGCGATGCAATTCCTGCGGACTCTCTTTATATAGCGCTCGGGATGACGGAAAGAGGGTTCTCAATCAACCAATCAACTACTTACCAATCAACCTTTACCGGAATGCGTGGCGCAGGCCGAGTCCTATCGCGACAACAAATATGAGGCCGAAAACGATCCACGTAAAATCAATGCGGTTCACGGATTTCGCCTCGGCTGAAGTCGTTGCGGATAGCCACGTCGAATCAACGGATGTTTGATCGTGGGACGCGTCCAATTCATCAAGCATGCGAAAACTTCCGTCATCCATTTTCACACGTACAAGATTTCGATGTCCCGTAAACATGCCTTGGAAGAGATCCGTTTGAATGACAATCGGTTGATCGACGCTCGGACATATTACGTGCCCGCGAAATGTCACACCATCAGCGTGAAGCGTGATGACGTCCGCTGCGAGCGACTCCAGTTCCGGGCTCCATGAACACTGCTCGCCGTGCTGCGAGAGGGAAACGGAGGATTGGATATAGGCAACGAGAACATCCTCGCTCCCCTCGATGCGCTGAAACGTTGAACTCGCGCCTTCGAATGACCCTGAAAGCGCCCGGGCGGCATCCGGCTGGATTCCAACAACCAAATCCACGCCGGACGGCACTACCTCAAAGTCAAAAACCGCAAATGAAGCATTCGTCTGCGCCCGCGCTCCGATTCCGACCGCGATTCCAAGGAGAATCGCTATGAGATATTTCGTGCATTTCACAAAAAAAAGTGTAGCAGGAATATAATCGTTTGAATAGCCTTAAAAAGAGCTCAATCAAGCCATTTTTTAACATAAACTGACAACCGCTCTTGACCGAAAATGCAATGTCTGATATCCTTGCCATCATTACGAATATGGCCCGAGAACACACCGTCTATAACTGCCTCCGCAGCCTACGGCAGGAGAAGAAAATCACCCAGGAACAGCTCGCGAAGTCCGTCGGCGTTAGCCGTCAAACGATCTGCTCCATGGAGAAGGGCGACTATATCCCGTCGCTTTCCTTGGCATTGCTCATCTCACAGTTTTTCAACCACCCGGTTGAACACGTGTTTCAATTGAAGCGCGTCTGCGAGTAATTGGTCAGAATCTAGAATTTAGAAAAACATCCCGATATCCATCGGGATGTTTTTGTTCTATGGCTAAGATCTCATTGCCGAGGGGCAGGGGCGATGTCCGGCGCGATCGGCGGAGTCGCCACGCCTGTTGAACCGCCACCGCTTCCGGAAGCGCCTTGTGCGGGCGTTTCCGTTTTGAGCATGACGCCACCCATCGGCAGAATGGTCGGATTATCATTCACGATCCCTTTCACGAGCGGAACGATCACGGCATTCGGAACCCATGTTCCCGCCGTTTCCTCCGGTCTCTTCGTGACCGGGAAAACGAGCGCGGGGACGTAGAGCTCAAACGATTGATTATCCTCGTACTGATACACCTGAACCAGCGCCTTCATCGGCGTCCCAAGTTCCGCCTTCACGATTTTCGTCTCGACATTCCCATCCGCATAGTACCGCATCGGCGAGGAGATCCCGCCCTTCTTTGCCTGATCGAGAACGGCATTCGCGTCCGTTTCCGCATCATAGGCGGATGCCTCAAACGAAAGTTGCTGCAGGTTGTACACGCTCGAAACCCGCTTGACCCGAACATTGATTCCAATGGAAAGACCCATCTTTTCTCCGCCGTTCTGATAGACCGTCTCCCCGTTGACCAAGAGCGGGTACGTGATTTGCACAACATCCGGGATATAGATTTCAGTGTTGCCGCGCTCCATTGAGACGACATTCGCGCCATAGGAATACTCCCATGACCGATTCACCTCTCCGGGACCGTACACCGACCGATTGATGCCGTGCTGCTGGATGAATGCGTCCGCGATGCGCACGAGCTCATCGTCCGAAGGGATATCGGACGCCTTCAACCGGCTCGCTTGCCAGCACGCATCATCCGTACAGCTCGGGTACGCGCCCTGCCACTGATCCCAATTCTGATCAATGGATATCGTGCCGTTCCGAGGGCTTACATAGATCTGATATCCGTACGGTTCATCCTGATAGATACTAACATCGCCGACACGCGCACTTCCGAACGATCCGAGATTCGCGAGATCAATTCCCATGCCCTGCACCGCCGATGCCAGTGCACCACTTGAGAAGGATCCGGCGGAACGCTTTAAGACATCGAGCGACGTTTCCGCAAGGGTCAATGCATCACCCGTATAGTCATACTCGACGACCGTCATCGGGTACGGATACGGTGCGATCATCTTGACATCCTGAGGGGTAGCCGACGTCACGATATCCGAAGGCCTCTCATCAACAACGAGCATGGCCGAATCACTGCCTTCTTGGGATACGCGAGGCGCGATCGTCGGCATCGGCGCCACTGATGAGGCTAAAGCATTCATGGATCCGCCACCCATGCCGGCCGGCACGCCCTGATACGATCCATCCGCCATGGCAATCTGTCCAAATGCCTTTCCTGTAATGCGCTGAATCGTAAGGACATCTCCGGTCGCAGGAGATTGAATGTGAACGGCACCGACTTTCGGACGCATCAGAGAAAGGATGCTCGTATCCTGAATGACGTAGAGCATGGCCATCATACCGACAGCGACCCCGCTGAAGGTAAAACCGATCGCGGGCCAGAATCTGGACGAAGGAATATTTGGGAGAGAGGGTTTCATAGATGAGAGGCGCGACGAAGAAAGGGCTTTTGCCTTTTCCGCCAGCGTTTTTCGTAAGGTTTGAAGAAAATGCGCATCCGCGACCACATCCGGTTTTGCAGACGCGAGCGTTTGGATGATGCGTTTGAGCTCTTCTTCGCGGCTGCGAAGCGAGGTGTCAGACGCGTAGAGCTCTTCGAGGAGCGACGCGATTTCTTTTTGGGAAAGTTTCATAAGGAGGTATTGCGGATTGCGGATTGCGGATTACGGATTGAAACCATGCGTAATTCGTAATACGCAATCAGTACAACGCAACGACGGTGAATAATAGGATGAGGAACGCATCTCCGAAATCCTCCCGCAATTTCCGAATCGTCCGTGAGAACACCTGTTTGACATTCGACTCCGTCATCCCGAGGATATCCGCAATTTCCTTGTGCGAAAGCCCGTCCCACAAGCGCATCGTGACAATTTCCCGCTGTTCCGGCTTGAGGAGACGGAGGGCGTCCTGAACTTTTTCAAGTGCCACATTCGCTTCCGCATCCCGCTCAATATCCGTTGACGATGACAGATCCCGCCCGTTCTCTATATTCTCCGCTGGATGGTTCGTGCGGTAGTGGTCAATCACGGCATTGCGCGCGATCCGGTAGATCCATGCGGAAAACGTTCCCCGCGAGGCATCAAACTGATGAATACGCTCCAGCACCTTCATGAAAACATCGCTCGTGAGATCTTCCGCCGTCTCCCGATGAAATGTTTTGAAGTAGATGAATCGGTAGATCTTCTCCGCGTAGAGCTGATAGAGGTCATCAAATCGCCCAAGCATTCCGGCTTGGCAGTCTTCGATGGCTGCCGATTCCCTTGGATCCACAGGGCTATAGTAACACGAGAGAAAGCCCCTCACATGAGACTACGAGACACGGCAATAAAAGGTGACAAGAGGCTTCCTACGTTATCATGCGAACCATGCGCAGCTCATCATACGAGTACTTCCCGCCAAACTGTTCAAAAATCGGGGTAAGTCTGCCGTCTTCCGATGCCTCAAATGCCCGACGAATCTCCGTTGCTCCCCGAAGGACGTGCTCCGGAAGACGCTTTTCAATCTCCGCTTTCTCGATTTTCCCGTCCATGTACAGCTTCTCGATGTGCGAGAAAATCGTGGACGGCGCAAAGCTACGCGCCTCCGCGATCTCCGCGATCGTCTTCCCCGCCGTAAAGAGCGCGAGTGTCTCATCGTGCGTCGAGCCCTTCTTCGCCCGTTTCTCCCCTCGCAAAGGCCTCGGGGCTTCAGCCATTCGCGCCGGAACGAAATTTACCGTATCCAACATGCCCCCGCACGCAATGATGAAATCGTTCTGAACCTGCGCGAGACGGTCGCGATCCTCGTGCGCATATTCTTCCTCCGCCTGCGCGGATCGAGTACGAAATTCGGCATCCGCATCTAAAATCTGCGGATGCACTTCCAAAGCGCGCGCATTGTAGCCGAGCAAGTGGAGTCCGGAGAGCGAGCGTACGCGCGAGAGCGCCACGTATCCCTGTCCGTACTCAAACGCCTCGGAGAGATCCATAACCGCGGAATCCAATGTGAGACCTTGGCTCTTGTGGATGGTGATGGCCCATGCCAGCCGTAGCGGAATCTGCGTGATTTTCGCGATCGTCTTTGATCCGTCCGCCACGATCCACTCCATCTGCGGAAGGTGAACCGTTCGGCCTTGGGCGGTTTTGATGATCGGGAATCCGTCCTCATCGTCGAATCCGATCACATCTCCGAGTGTGCCATTCACGAAGCCTTTCTCGAAATGATTCTTCGTACACATCACGCGCGCGCCGATCTTCAGCGAGAGGAATTCCGGGGAAAGACAGTTCTTAATGAGGCGCTCAAGGTGCGACTTGGATCCGCGCGTTTCCATCTGAAAAACCTGCATGTCGCCCGAAAGTTCCGCGAGCTTTTCGTCATTCACGCGATCCACGTTCGCATTGTGTGCGTAGAGTCGAGGAAAACAGTCCGTATGCCGATCGCCGAGATATCGCGAACGAAGTCTTTCGTGGACGTCCGTCGAAGGCCTGCCACTCCTGAGTGACGAGAGGAGGCGGATGAATTCCGGATCATCGTGGCGATACTGATCCGTAAGGTAACAGGTCAGCAAATCCGCGCGTTGCCATGCTGAAGATGCGTACGCGAATTGCGCGAGCTCTTCGTCCATACGTGAAACAGGCGGAAGCTGAAAGAAATCGCCGACGAGCACGACCTGCAAGCCCCCGAACGGTAACTGCGGATCCTTGATCTTGCGACAGACCTGATCCACGCAATCGAGTGTCCGCGCATCCAGCATGGAGATCTCATCAATAATGAGTACGGGCGTTCGCTGAATGCGCGCAACCAGTTTGCCGTTCGCGAGAATGCGCTCCATGTGCTCATCGCTGATGAATTTGTAAATCTCGATCCCGGACCAGGAGTGCACGGTCATGCCACCGATGTGCGTGGCCGCGATGCCCGTGGATGCCGTGATCGCGGGTTCGACCCCGTGGCTCCGAAGCCAATGGATGTACTGCCCCACGGTATGCGTTTTTCCTGATCCCGGTTCCCCGGTCAAAAAGACATTCGCGCCGGTCTTGAGGATAGCGAGGGCGGTTTCTTGCGTCATGGCAGGGATCGTAGCAGATCATCCGTATCAGTCACAGTATCAGTAAATGCGGGAGCCACTTGAATTCCATTGACGCGTCATTCTCCTTCTTTTACAAGGGTAATGAGTAAAATCTGCCACCAACTCGGTCGCAGATTTTCTTTTTGT
>CAZWYJ010000074.1:0-5421 GCA_964638165.1 uncultured Gammaproteobacteria bacterium
GGAATATGCTCACCTTCGATGATGCGCCGGAAGAGATGTACGGCAAAGTGATGAGCTGGACCGATGGCATGATCCTCCCGGGGTTCCGTCTATGCACGGGCGTGGAACTCGGGGAGATCGAGCGCATTGAGCTCCTCATGCAGAATGGCGGGAATCCGGTTGAGTACAAGCATGAGCTCGCGCGAAAAGTCGTGGAGACATTCTACGGCGAAAAAGCCGGATGGGTGGCGCGCGAACATTTTGAGAAGGTGCACAAGAGTCACGAGGTTCCGGATGATATGCCCGCGATTCCCTTCGTCAAAGGCATGACGCTTACGGATGCGCTCATTGCCGGATCGTTCGTTTCGTCAAAGACGGATGCGCGCCGACAGATCGAGCAGAGTGGCGTTAAAGTGAACGGCAAAACCGTTTCGGATATTCACGCGCAGGTTTCTGCCGGCGATGTGATCCAAAAGGGAAAACGCCATTTCCTTACATTGACCTAGCTGATCGTATGTCTTCCGCCTGGCTCACCCTCAAAGAACGCCTCGCACAGAATCTCACCCAATTAGCCGGTACGCCTATTCATTCGGGTGAGTTTACCGAACCACCCCGTCCGGATTTGGGCGATTTGGCCTTGCCCTGTTTTCGCTTAGCCAAGGAGCTAAAAATATCTCCGGCGGATGGAGCGCAAGAGATCGTTTCTGCGTTCTCTTCCTCTTCTTCTCCCGACCATTTTGTCGCATCTCTGGAAGCTGCAGGTCCATTCGTGAATATTCGTCTCCATGCCGGAGCATTCGCGGATCGCATCGTGCGGGATGTCGAACACGCGGGACCTGCTTATGGCGCGTCTACGATTGGCGGGAATCGTCGCATCCTTTTTGAGTACGCCTGTCCGAATACGCACAAAGAATTGCATGTGGGGCATTTACGCAATGTCGCCATGGGCACATCGCTCGTGCGCGTATTGCGCCATGCCGGGTATGACGTGGTTCCGGTGAACTACATGGGTGACGTGGGCACGCACGTGGCCAAGTGCCTGTGGTGGTTTTTGACATCGTGGCGCGAGTCGCGTGGTATTTCTCCCATCTCGTCCATGGTGGGGGGGGCCGCACTCGGCTTTACCATGGAAGAATTTCATACCTTGCTCGAGTCCGTTCCGGCATCGGAGCGCACGGGCAAGCGATTGGGGGAGCTGTACGCGGAGTCATCCCGGCAGGTTGAGGCTCGCGAGGGATCCGCGGAATCCGTGAGCGCGGTCCTGCGTTCGCTGGAAGCGAGCGAGCCGGCATGGCATGCGTTTTGGGAAGAGACACGCCGATGGTCGCTGGAGGAAATGGATGTGCTGTTCAAAGAGCTTGGAGCTGATTTTGAGCGCATCTACCTTGAGAGCGAGGTGACGCATGAGGGTCAGGAGATCGTTGATACGCTCTTGAAGCGGGGGATCGCGACCATGAGCCAAGGCGCGACGATCGTGGATCTGGAGGATGAGAAGCTCGGAGTCTTCCTCGTGCGCAAATCCGATGGAACCGCTCTGTACTCAACGAAGGAGCTCGCATTGGCCTATCTCAAACAGCGCGAGTATCCCACGGCTGAAGAGATGATCGTTCTGGTGGATAACCGTCAGTCGCAGTATTTCCGCCAGCTTTTCGCCACGCTCAAGCGCATGGGGTGCACGATTCCCATGCGACATTTGGGATATGAATTCGTCACGCTCGCATCCGGCGCCATGTCGAGTCGGGAGGGGAATGTGATTACCTATCAAGCCTTCCGCGAGGAAGTGATGAAGGCCGCGTGGGCATCCACGACCGAACGGCATGCGGATTGGAAGGAAGGGAAAGTTACGTACACGTCGTGGGCGCTGGCCATGAGCGCCATGAAGTTTGGAATGCTCCGACAGGATCCTGATAAGGCATACGTTTTTGATCTGAAGGAAGAGATGTCTTTTGACGGGGACACGGGGCCGTACGTGCAGTACGCCACGGTTCGCTTGCAGTCCATCTTACGCAAGGCCACGGCCTCCGGCATCGTGCTCACCGATTCCGCGGATGTTTCGAGTTTGGTTTTGCCACAGGAGATGGCTCTCGTGCTCCAACTCGCCAAGCTCGCGGACGTGCTGCCAAAGGCTGCGGAGCAGCTTAAGGTTTCGTCTATCGCGAACTGGTGCATTGATACGGCGCAACGCGCGAACGCTTTTTATCGCGACGTTCCGGTCATGGATGCGCCGGATCGTGAGCGCATGGCCCGACTTCGGCTGGTTCGTGCCGCGCACACGTCTCTCGCGATCGCGATGTCCCTCTTGAGCATCCCGGTACCGGAGGAAATGTAAGGGAAGGGCGCGGATCGCAGGGCGCGGGGCGCGGATATTGCCGTGCCCCGCGCCCTGCGATCCGCGCCCCTCTTGTTGACGTTCCTGCCCGATCCTGTGTACAGTCCCAGAGCTATGTTTTCCAATTCAAAACGTGAGTCCGCTACGACGGATGGGTTTGCCCCGTCTGTTCGTATACCCCAGCATTCGCCGTTCGTCGCCGGCCAGTCCGCGACCGTCATTGCCCGGGGAGTTCGAGTCGAGGGGGAGTTTCATAGCCAGGGGGACGTGGTTATCGAGGGAGACGTCCAAGGGACGATCTTCGCCGCCGGAACGCTCACGATTGGCTCTGAAGCCAGGATTGTGGCGAATATCACGGCGCAAGAGGCCGTGATTTCCGGCACCATCAAAGGAGATATCACGGTGGAGAAGCAGGCTGTTTTTCATGCGACCGCGAATATCACGGGAGACTTAAAAGCCGAGCGCGTGACCGTTGAAGCCGGAGCCGTTATCAATGGCAAGGTACAGATCGGCACCGCAAAGCCACAGGCCGGTTCCGCGCATGCGGTTTCGAGCGAATCCGAGGAAAAGTCGGAAGCAGAGGAGGAATCAAAGAGCGAGGAGGTCAGCGCGTCTTCGCAGGCGTGAGGTCTCTTTCGCGGGTCGGCGCATGCCACTTGCGAGCGCGATATGAACCGTCTCTACGCGTTTTTATACGATGACTTCCTTTCCGCCCCGTCGTTTCAGCGCACGGTGGCGAATATTGAGACGCGCTGTTCTGTCCTTGGGATTCAGGGTCGAGCTGCGCGTCTTGCGATTTTTCGGAGCGCTAAGGAGATCGTCGAGAGTTTGGTTAAAGACGGGGCGCAGACCATCGTGGTCGTGGGGAATGACAAGACGCTCGAAAAGGTGATGTGGTTCTTGCCGGATCTGCCGGTCACGATCGGCTATATCCCGGTGTGCGAACCTTTCGGCATTGCCGGACTGCTCGGCATTCCTCCGGGCGATGCCGCGTGCGATGTGGTGGCGGCGCGGCGCGTGGAAACGCTCGACATCGGAAAAATCAATGATCGGTACTTCCTCACGGACGTTCACGTGGATGATTCCAAGGCCGTTGTGCGCGTGGACGACAAGTTCGCAATCAGCGCCATTCGCGCCGGGACCATCTCCATCCGGAACCTCGGCGTTGTGACCGCAGAGGGCATGGCGCTCGCGAATGCCAAGGATGGCTGGTTGGAGCTCGGGGTTTCGCCTCTCACGGACGCGCCTTCCGGTCGGTTTTCTTGGATGCGATCTTCCCCGAAGCGCGAGGAAACACGCGTGATGATGAAGAGCGGTCGCATTGAGAGCCAGGAACCCATAGATATCTTCGTGGACGGGCATCAATTCAATGGGTTCGCTTTTCAAGTCTCGGTCATTCCGAATGCCATTAAGGTCATTACGGGGAGGAATAAACGACTGAACCCGGCTCCTTCGGCGATCTTGCCCTTTGGATAGAGTTTTGGTATAGTCCTGCCACCCAAAAAGGGGAGTGATGGGGTGCGGGGCGCGGATCGCGGGGCGCGGCAATGCTGCGTTTTCTGGTCAGTGTCCTGTGAAGAAAAAATAAAGATGCGCAGATGGCGGAATGGTATACGCGCCAGCTTGAGGTGCTGGTGGGGGCAACCCCGTGGAGGTTCAAGTCCTCTTCTGCGCACCAATGAAAAACGTCCCGAAATATCGGGGCGTTTTTCGATCCTTCATGCGGCTTGAGTCATTGAGCGGATCTTGCTATAAGATCAAGCATATGACGCCGTCTGAACGGGGTTGCACGGAAAAACTTGTGATGATCTTTGGCGTTTTTGACGGCCTACATGAAGGGCACGTTTCTTTTTTGAAACAGGCGAGGGCGCTGGGGGATCGCCTGGTGGCCGTGGTTGCCAAAGACGAATCCGTGAAGCGCCTGAAAAACCGCTATCCTCGGTCGTGCTGTTCGGAGAGGATGGAGGAGCTTTCGAACAGCGGACTGGTTCATGTCGTATCGCCGGGTGACGATACCGAAGGAGGATGGGGGGTTGTTCTCATGCATCGTCCGGATGTCATTGCCTTGGGGTATGATCAAATCGCCATGCACGAACATCTTGTGCACGCCATTGGTTCTTTTCCATTCACCTGCCAACTCGTGATGCTGGAACCGCATGAGCCGGAGGTCTATCATAGCTCGCTCTTGCAGGCGGCTTTGGATGGCTAGATAACAAGAAGACTCGCGCACCGATCATTCGGATGCGCGAGTCGCGGCGGAGGGGGGTGGCGAATCACCGGTCTTCGTATTGTGGCGCTGGGCGGGTGAAGACCCCGATGCCTTCTTTGGTCCAGCCACTTTCCAGAAGCTTTTTTTCGTAGGCGACGATTTCTTCCTGACTCCTTGAAGGATGAGGAGTAGATGAATGTCGTCTTAACGAGGAATCTTTTCGGCTCGCCGATACCTGCCTCATTGCGAGAAGGATGAGATTTGCTGCCACGCCGATGATTCCGAAAGCAAGAAGAATGAGCGAGTAAACATCCATAGAACCTCCTTGAGGGGCAGTATCGCTTTAATTGTAATCAGTGTCAATCATTTTGCGTGTTTTCGTATGCAGCTCTCGACATTTTCCGCGAAATCGCCTATGATCTCCCCGCGATCCGCCATGGACGCTTAGCTCAGTTGGTTAGAGCATCTCGTTTACACCGAGAGGGTCGTAGGTTCGAATCCTACAGCGTCCACCATACAAGAACACCCGTATATTCTGCGGGTGTTTTTGGTTCGCCCTGCATGCGCAGGGCGCCCTGCGCATGCAGGGCGAATCCTACAGCGTCCACCACGTAAAAACGACGGCTCGCCCGTCGTTTTTACGTGGTGTGATTGCTGTCTGTCGCCGTCGTTCACGTGGCGCGACCCCCCAGAGGCGTCCTTTTCAAAAAAATGTAAAATTTTGCTTTCTTTAGCACTCTAAATTTTCGTAGATTGATGGAATAAAGTTATTCACACCCAGTATCATCATAAAAGTGTTATCTTGATCGCAGATCAATGGTTTGTCGTGATATTCATTTTTAATTTTTTAGGGTAATGAGTAAAATCTGCCACCAACTCGGTCGCAGATTTTCTTTTTGTACAG
>CAZWYJ010000075.1:0-5063 GCA_964638165.1 uncultured Gammaproteobacteria bacterium
CTCATCACTTTGCCGTACATCTCTTCCGGCGCATCATCGAAGGTGAGCATATTCCCCTCGCTCTTCCCCATCTTCTTCCCGCTCGAATCCGTGAGGAGCTGCATGGTCACGACGAATTTTTCCTTCCCTTTCATCTCGCGTAAAAGCGTGCGACCTGCAAGCATATTAAACGTCTGATCATTCCCGCCAATTTCCATATCCACATCCATGGCAACGGAGTCATACCCCTGCATGAGCGGGTAGAGGAATTCATGGAGGTACACGGGCTTCCCTTCCTTGAGACGCTTCTCGAACATATCCCGCTCGCTCATCTGCTGAACCGTGAAGTGCGAGGCAAGATCAACCACGTCCGAGAATGACATCTTGGCAAGCCACTTGGAATTGAACACGAGCTTCGCCGCATTCTTGCCCGTGAAGGAGATGAACTTGGATGCCTGCTTCTTGTACCGCTTGCAGTTCTCAAGCACCTGCTTTCGCGTAAGCCGCACGCGCGCCGCGCCCTTGTCCGTCGGGTCGCCGATCATGGCCGTGAAGTCCCCGATCAGCATGATCACCTCATGCCCCATCTTCTGAAGTTCCGCGAGCTTACGGAGCCAGATCAGATGCCCGAGGTGCAGGGTCGGCCCCGTCGGGTCAATGCCGGAGTATATGCGCAGGCGCTTGCCGGAGCTCAAAGCGCGCTCAACCGTGCCGATATCCGGATACACGTTCTCAACGGACCGTTCAAGAAAGGCTTTTACGTCGGATTCGGAAACGCGCTTCTTCTTACTGGAAGGCGTGACGCGGGAGTGAGTCATAATGGCTCTACACTAACGGAAAATTGGGAAAAAGGCAATAAAATACGCCCGCGCTCACCACCAGGGCAGAACGCGGGCAAAAACACGGAGAGACGACGCGGATCATATTTCCAACATATCGGTTTCGTCTATGACGTTTGTGCGGGAGAGAACATCCGCGAGAACTTGGGCGTACTCTCCGTGGACGGAATGCGATTCCTCGCCTCGCAGGCACGCGATCAGTACCGCCTTGCTCACCGGACCAAGAGGAAAAACGAACGTGACGCGAACATACACCCCGTAGAACGGGGCACGGCCCCCGTCGCGTTTCGGACCCTGCACCGTCCACTGGAGGCAAAAGGCGGAGTCTTCGACGCAATCCATGGCTTGCTGAAACAGCGGGCGGAGAACGAGGCATGCCTCGTCCCAGTCCAAAGCCTCAACATGAAAATCTACGCCCAGATAGCCATACTGCGAAGGCGGGAATCGCTTCGCATCGCACGCGCCGCCGTGACATTCATGACGAGGCTTGACGCGTCCTTCCGTGACTGCTCGGAGATGCGCCACATAATCCTCCAATGCCTCTGGCACAGCGATCTCACAACCATTTCCGGTTGGAATACTCTTTGCCATGATTACATCCTCCTTCTTGAAGAGGCCAATGTGCGGTTACGCCGTACACCGCTGAAGAGTCGTCCCTTCGAACAGGAGAGCTCCGGAAGCAACGAATCCGTCGAGCAAGAGCTTGCGCTCCTCGAGATCATTCACGATCAACTGAAGACTCTGAAGCGACCCCCGAAAACGCACCTCTAAGCCGTGAACGCATACACAATGGCCGATCCATCCGCGATGGACGGCGTGCCGGGTGAACATACCCCAAATGCGTCGCTGATCCTCGGTATCCAGAGAAACGGCAACGACGAACATTTGTTCGCCTTCGAACCGCGGCTCAAAACTCGGACGCGACTCCCCCGAAAGACCGCAGACAGCGCACGAAGGCACGCCTCC
The DNA here is from genome assembly GCA_964638165.1 of uncultured Gammaproteobacteria bacterium. Taxonomy (GTDB): domain Bacteria; phylum Patescibacteriota; class Patescibacteriia; order 2-12-FULL-60-25; family 2-12-FULL-60-25; genus 2-12-FULL-60-25. The sequence goes on from CAZWYJ010000075.1 coordinate 1,785, forward strand.
GCGAATGATTCCGCTTACCATACGCATCTTCTCCTTCCATTCTCACATCGCAAGTCGAAAGAGCACCTCACCCCCTTGATGAGAGAGCCGACGATACCTCATTTTGTTCCATTTGACTAGGGCGACGAGTTGCCAAAAAACGAGTACGAAAAAACGGGCTTATTTGAGCAAAAAATGGATTCTTTTTTCTCTCCCCCTACATCTTCCCCAATCGTTCCTCAATCGCCGCCTTCTTCCCTTCCGCTTCCGCGAGCTTCGCTTTCATTCCTTCGATGACCTTCGCCGGGGCCTTGGAGGTAAATTCTGCGTTCTCAAGCTTGGCTTTCGTGCTCACGATATACGGCTCAACTTCCGCGAGATCTTTTTTCAGCTTCGCCTTCTCCTTCTCGATGTCGACGGCACCAGCCAGATTCAATCCGATCGTCGATGTTCCGCTCATCGCCGTGGCCCACCCTTCTTCGATGGATGTGACGAATGCAATGGACTCCGCACGAGCGAGCTGTTTCACAACTTCGGGATTCGATTCGATCAGGCCATTCGTTGCTTGATCACATGCCACCGCGAATTCGACGAGCTTGATCGGCTCAATCCCCTGCTCCGCACGCAGACGGCGCATATCGGTGATGAGATATTTCAGCGTGACAAAAACATCCGCATTTCCCGCGCCCCGCGACCCGCGCCCTGCGCCCTCACCCGGCCATTCTCCCACGATCAACTCGCCTTCAAACCCAGCATTCTTCCAGACAGACTCCGTGACAAATGGCATGAACGGATGCCAGAGTTTCAAAATCATTTCGAGAATGTGGGACAAGATCGCTTCTTTCCCTTTCTCGATCTTCGCGATTTCCAAGTACCAATCCGCGAGATCACTCCACGTAAAGTCACGAAGCTCTTCTCCGGCAGCGGAGAATTCATACTTCTCCATCTTTTGCGTAACGCTCGCGATCGTTTCATCCAGCCGCGCCAAGATCCACTCATCCGCCAGCGTCTTCGCATTTCCCGCGCCCCCGCCTGCCATCGCCTGCGCGAAGCAATGGCGGGCGGGCCTCGATCCGCGCCCCGCGCCCTCGTCTCCGATCTGCATCAAAATAAACCTGCTGATGTTCCAGAGCTTGTTCGTGAAGTTCCTGAAGCCCTCAACCTTGGCCTCCGAAAGCTTGGTGTCCTGACCCGGCGTGGTGCCCATCAAGAGCGAAAGGCGCACCGCGTCCGTGCCATACTTCGGAATGAGTTGAAGCGGATCCAGGACATTCCCGAGCGACTTACTCATCTTCCTCCCCTCTTCATCGCGCACGAGTCCATGCAGGTACACATCCTTAAACGGGACTTCGCCGAGTGCGTACGCACTCATCAAAATCATGCGCGCCACCCAGAAGAACAGGATGTCATACCCGGTCTCAAGAACGGCCGTGGGATGATACTCGCGCATCTTCTCAAACACCTCCTTATCCGGATACCCCAACGTCGAGAATGTCCAGAGGCCCGAAGAGAACCACGTGTCGAGTGTGTCAGGATCGCGCTCCCAGCCTTCACCGGGTGAGGCGTCAGCAACAACCCACTCTTTCGATTCGTCCGCGCCCTGCGCCCTGCGCCCTGCGCCCCGCTCATACCAGACTGGAATCTGATGCCCGAACCAGATCTGGCGCGAAATGCACCAGTCGCGGAGATTATTGATCCAATGAAAATAGATCTTCGTGAAGCGATCCGGCACGATATTTGTCTGCCCGCTCTCAACCGCATGAATCATCAATTCTTTGAGTGTGGCCTGATCACCCTTCTTCCAATGACCGAGCGTGTCCTGACGTACCGCGAATTTCTTGTTCACGCGAATGAACCATTGGCGCATGGGAAGTTGTTCCACGGGCGCGCCTCCGCGCTCCGCAACCGGAAGATTCTGCGGAATCTCTTCCACGGACTTCAAAAGACCCGCTTCGGCGAGCATCTTCTCAACCCTCTCCCGCGCTTCCACGACCGTGAGACCATCAATCTCCGTGCCCGTGCCCATCATCCTCCCATCCTTCCCGATCACCTGCACGGTCGGGAGTTCGTGCCGAACCGCGATATCCGCGTCAATCATGGAGTGCGCAGGCGTGACCCCGAGCGCGCCCGTGCCGAATGTCGGATCCACCGCCTCATCCGCGATGATTTTGACGCTGATCTTTTTGCCACAAAAGTCCGCTGTCAGCGTCTGTCCGACGAGATGCGCATACCGCTCATCCGTGGGATGCACCGCGACCGCGGTATCGCCGAACTTCGTTTCCGGCCGGGTCGTGGAAATCGTGATCGGAAAATCCTTATCGTAGGTGAACGTTAAAAGCTTCGCGGTCGTTTCCTTGGTCAGCACCTCGTCATCCGAGAGCGTGGTCTGAAACTGCGGATCCCAATTAACCACGCGATACCCGCGCTCGATCAAGCCGTCTTCCACCATCATCTTGAACACCTCGTTCACCGCGCGATTTCGTTCCGCATCCAAGGTATAGCACTCGCGGTCCCAATCGCATGACGAACCCATCTTGCGCACCTGATTGCGAATCGTCTTCGCCGAATCATCCGCGAATGCCACGACGCGCTTCAAAAATTCCTCGCGCCCAAGCTCTTTGCGCGGATCCTTGATCCCCTCCTTGATGAGCATCTGCTCGACTTTGACCTGCGTGGCGATCGCCGCATGATCCGTTCCCGGAATCCAGAGTGTTCTCTTACCGCGCATGCGCTCAAAACGGATCATCGCATCCTCCACCGCGAGCATCACCGCATGCCCCATGTGGAGCGTACCCGTCCGATTAGGCGGTGGCATCACAATGCAGTACGGCGCACCCTTCTGATTCCGTTCCGGAAGCTTATCCGGATCAAACACCCCGGAAGCCTCCCACGCGGCATAGATTCCATCCTCTACCAGAGAGGCGTCATAGGCTTTTGGCAAGTCGTCAAAACGGGACATATCTTTGTGAGATCTTACGGGTTTATGGGGGTTTGGGCAAGAGAACGGCGCACGGACCGGGGGAAGCGTCTGAACCGGGATTTTCAGTTCATCGACGCTTGAACCATGATTCGCATGATTAAAGGATTTTCATGATTTTTTTAAAAGGATTGAGTAAAGCAGAGCGTTCTTGCATAAAAAGGAAAAGGGTATTACTGAATATACGTACTATGCAATATGAAGAACTTACGCGAAAAATTATTCGCTGTGCAATGAATGTCCACTCAGTTCTTGGGAATGGATTTCGGGAAGTCGTTTATCAAAGGGCCTTGGCTATAGAATTCGAGGAACAACATCTACAA
>CAZWYJ010000076.1:0-2290 GCA_964638165.1 uncultured Gammaproteobacteria bacterium
ACGTGTACTCGGAAGATCGAGCGAGAGCATCCATGATGCGCGCCATTGAACAGCTCGACGGACTAGATGCATCCACTGAATCACGCAAGCAGGCCATCGAAGACCTCAGAAACCAGATCGAGGATGCGCGAAAAAAACTCCAGCGCATCATAAACACGCCATCTCCAACCAAGATCTACGCGCTAACCGACGGTCTCGCGGACGGCGCGCTCCGCTCCCCGATCATCTGGAAAGGAAATCTCGTTGTCGCGGACCGCGCCGGCAGCAAGCTGATCGTCATCAAACTCTCAGACAAGACAACATCGGATATCCCGATGCCGGAAGGAAAGCCCGAGATCACGAGCATCGCGCCTGGCAATGCCTCCGTGATTGTGGTGTTTTCGGATAAAACGCTCGCCGCCGTGAATACCGAAACGAAGGTGGTCTCAAACCTCTCCTTCTCATCCTCTGCGGCAACGGTCACGGATGCCGTAACCTACACCGCGAACCGGATCTATGTTCTCGATGCCGAGACGCAACAGATCTGGAGGCACCAGAGCGGTTCCGGCGGATTCGGATCAGGCGCAAAGTATTTGCAGGCAAACGCGACCGACCTTTCCAACGCCGTCTCTCTCGCGATTGACGCAAACGTCTACGTCTTGAAAAAGGATGGATCGCTCGTTCGCTTCTCGAATGGCGGGCAAGATGGATTCAACCTCTCCCCCATTGATCCTAAACTTGAGAACGGCAACCAGATCTGGACCGATGCCGATGCCTCCATGATCGCCATTGCGGACGCCCAGGGAAAGCGCATCGTGGCGTTCACGAAAGAAGGACGACTGATCGCACAATACACTTCACCGGCCTTCAAGGGCCCGACGGACATCATCGGAGATAGTGCGAATAAAAAACTGTACGTGATAGACGGAAACGCGATCTACGAGCTCTCCGGATTCGGCATGTAACGGAAAAATAAAACTCCTCATAGAACCCGTCGAAAACCGACGGTCGGAGGAGTTATATATCATGAACAACACGGAACGAAAGGCGTTCCCGTCACTCACGGAGAAATGGGCTATAAAGGATAAGAGGCGCGGACGCTATGCGGGAGAACGCGAGGCGAGGAATGCAGCCCGACCGGGATCCGCTTTGCGAACCGCATCGGAATCACATCGGGTCTTTTGCGTAAACGATTCATGGCCCGGCTGAAACAGTGCGCATGGAGAAACCGGATTCGTCTCCCCGCGCCGACGCAGAATCTCGTATCGGCCGCGAATGATCTCTGGAGACACCATGAGCGCTCGCGGATACATCCCCAAATCGAGACCTATGCGAGAAAGCGCTTCAGCAGTCTCCTCAATGCGACGAACGTCCAATCCGATGAACGCCGGATGCGATCGGAGCGCCAAAACCGCTTGCCCGCAATTTATCCCCGCGTACCGCCTCAATTCCCCGATACGCTTTTTGATGCGATCGGAACGGTACTGAAGAATCTCCGGCCATGACCGGATAATCCGACGAAGTTCATCCGGATCGTTAAGCAAACCGAGACCCTTGCGAATGCTGATGATGCGCTCATTCAGCTCGAGTGCATCAGGAAGATGGAGATCCGGATGGGATGCGAATGCCGAGACATCCTCCTGTTCAAAACCGAAAGACCTGAAGACATGAACGGAAGCTAATGGAATTTGCATTGAATACTCTCCTTGTTTTTTGTTGAGTGCCAGACACATGCCTCTTTCCGAAGTGAAAGGTGCACATCCGAGACTAACACGGATTGAACCTTTTTTCAAGCCCTCCTCCGCACAGAGACAAAAAGAACCCCCGAAATAACTTCGGGGGCTCTTGATGTCTGCCTACTTACCTGACTGCCGTCAGGCAAGTCTGGCAGACAGGCCTGACGGGAAACGCTTACTTGAGCGTTGCCTTTCCGCCAGCGTCTTCGATCTTCTTCTTGATCTCTTCCGCTTCAGCCTTCGGGGCGTTTTCCTTGATCACCTTTGGAGCGCCGTCAACGAGATCCTTCGCTTCCTTCAATCCGAGACCCGTCACTTCACGCACCGCCTTGATGACACCGATCTTGTTGGAACCGGTTTCGGTCAATTCAACCGTGAATTCGGACTTCTCTTCTGCAGCAGCTGCACCTGCGCCAGCGGCCATCACGGCAACCGGAGCGGCCGCGGACACACCGAACTTATCTTCGAGCGTCTTGACGAGCTCAGCAAGATCAAGCACAGAGAGCTTCTCGATCGTTTCCACGATCGCCTTGAACTTCTCCGGGATCTCAACGTTCTTCATTTCTTCGGACATA
>CAZWYJ010000076.1:2390-5050 GCA_964638165.1 uncultured Gammaproteobacteria bacterium
CGACCGGTGCTTCTACAACAGGAGCAGCGACCGGAGCCGGTGCGCCAGCCTCACGCGCTTCGCGAACCGCGTTCAATACGCGGACGAAAGCGGAAACCGGAGCGTAGATCGTTCCGACGACCGTGCCGAGGAGTTCCTGGCGGGAAGGGAGTTTGCTCAAGGCAATCATCTTCTCTTTCCCGACGACCGATCCCTCAAACACGCCACCGACGATCTGAAGAGTCGTTGTCTTCGACATGTCGCCGAAAACCTTGGCCGGAGCCACGACATCGCTGATGCCGAAGGCGACGCCAATCATGCCGTCAAACTTCTTTGCATCAACATCATACCCGGCATCTTTTGCCGCACGCGTCACCAAGGATTTCTTGGCAACCACGTAGCGGACATCGGCTTCACGCATCTTCTTACGAAGAGCATCCACCTGCGCCACCGTAATACCACGATAGTCGGCGAACGCAACGGACGCCGCATCTTTGAAGTTTTGCGTGAGCGTTTGAAGTGTTCCTTCTTTCTGTGCACGAGTTTTTGCCATACGTTATGTGTCGCTTATAGCTTGACGCGAATCAGATAACATCTATGCGATACGCGAAACAAAAACTAAAAGCATTGAGGAAGTTTTATAGACGATGAGATGCGACGCGCTGGAGCGAGTGAATTTGTGAGGCGTATGGACATACGGTGAACAAATTCACGAGTGAAGCGCGAGCAGATCGCGTCTATAAAACTTCTAATCTTCGACCTTTTAAAACACCCGCCAGAGACGTTCATTTGTCCTGCGGGCGATATCTCCGTATAAAACGGGGATGATTCACGCGCCTGCGTAGGGTTGGAGTTTGATCCCACGTCGCCAAGGCTATGCGGGACCCTACGGTCTTTGGACACGAATCTTTGGATGTGGGCACATGATAAAGGAAAACCCGTTTTTGGTCAAGGAGGGGGTCCCGATCCCCGTAGATGAGGCACGCCCCTACGTACGACGTACAAAATAGAAACGCCCCGTTCTCAATGCAAGAAATGCACGGAGAGCGGGGCGCTCAATCAATCAAAGAGGAGAAGGTTCACTCGTCCGAGCGCCGGAAGCGGATGCAGCCGATCTGCTCGGGACGAAGGTACTTGTTGGCGAGCTCGATGAGATGCGTTTTCGTCGTCGAAAGGAACAATTCGCGACGATCGATATCATCAGTATTACCAGCGATCCAATCCATTCGGAACCAGTCTGCGGCTCGCCCGATTGCCATGAGTGGCCTTGTCGCGAAGAACATGCGACGCTCACCGAGCGCGAGAGCAAAGGCTTCATCGGAGATCTTTCCGGCACGGATATACGCGATCTCTTCGTGGAACCGCTCGACGTAGCTCTCAAGACGATCGCCGGGCCCATCAATCCGAACGCCGAGATCACACATCGGAGGAGATGAATCTTTCCGACCGATTGAATAGACTTCGCCGTCTTGAGTCCGCAAACGCTGATACAAGGCTCCGAACGGAAAAGCCGTGAGCGCATCGAAGAGCAAATGAAGCCTGGCTTCATCGTCGGTATCTTCTGGCTCCGGTACGTAGAACCAGACGCGGGACGTACGCCTCGGAGCGAGGTACGTGTCATTGATGACGCGTGGCGTAAAACGCAAACCACGCGCGTTCGGAACACCCCGACGAAACACGTCTGCCGGAATGGATTGCACGATGTGCACAACATCATCGAGCGCATACGGACTCGTCACGCTGAGCAAAGCATTGTCCGTTACGTATGACGTGCGAAGAAATGCCCGTGCATTCTCCTCGTTGATGTCAGTGATGGACGCCGAAGTCCCCAGGACGGGATGCAGGCCGGAAATACCGGGAAACCGTCGCTCGGCATCCCAGACATAACGCTGAGAAACATCCTTTTTCCCACGGATTTCCTCACAAATAATTCCGCGCTCACGCGCAATCCGATCCTCCCCGAATTTGGATTCCGAGCACATCTGGAAGAGTGCGCGGAGCGCCGTTGCCGCATCATCCGGCAGGCATCCGATCTCATACGCCGTATAGGCGTATGAGGTTACGCAGTTTCGATGCGCCCCGTTCAAAATCAACGGCTTCATGATCGGATGTACACCTTCTCCATTCGGACCTCCGGCGATAAGGTGCTCCGCAAAATGCGCCATACCCGGGATCGGATCATGATACGAACCGACGGCGAAAAGCAATTCCATCTTTACAAACGGAAACTCGGTCTGATTACACGCCACGGTCAGGCCGTTTTCCAAAACGCAGACCTCGACCGGACGTCCGGAACTATGATAGGTTCGTTTTTCCAAGATGCCTCCTTTGCATGCCTACGCATCCTTTTTGCATAAAATTCTCATCCCGTCAAGGCGTCTTCCTGCCCCCGCGTGTCCGCATTTCGTATTCCGTATCTCGTATTTCGGAACAGAAGTAAAGCTTTAAGACCCTGAAATCTTGTAGAAATGTCCGAAATACGAGATACGGAATACGAAATACGAATTAAAAGAGCGGGCATCCGGTGAGTACCAGACGCCCGCTCAGGGTAGAGACACGCCGTTCGGCTACGACGTGTACGTTATGACGATGAAGGTGGGACGCACCGCGCCCTGCGGGATCTCTACCGAAAAGATCTCGCCGCCCTCATAGAAGGGATCTGCCGTGAAAACCGATGTCTC
>CAZWYJ010000077.1:0-4906 GCA_964638165.1 uncultured Gammaproteobacteria bacterium
CTTGAAAGGGAAGGGAGCTTACTGCGAAAGGTCATGCATCTTTGAGAGCTCCCCTCCCTTTTGCCGAGTCCGCCTAGGCGGACGAGGCTAAGGGAGGGGCCGGGGGTGGGTGGGGATGTAGAAAGGGAGGGATTCAGGATGGGTTCTTGATAACAAGGGGGTTTGGGGGTTCTTCCTGATGAGTAGTCGGAGCGGGCATCTTTCCCCCGTGATACAATACGTCTCATATCATGCCTCTCTCCTCTCTTTTCTCGTGGGTTCGTGGCGATGAAGATCGTTCAGGCGTTCCGTCTTCGCTTCGGGCGGATGTGGAGGCGTGCGAGCGGGATCAGAAGCACCTCGCTTCCGACATCGAGGCATTGATCCGTTCGTACGGCGAGCGGGTCGCGAACATTTCTCGGCGTCTGGTGCGGGCGCGGACAGAGGGCATTCGGCGGAAGGAGCTTGATCGTTTGCGCGAAGAGCAGGAGAAGCTCGCTCTCGTGATCCGGCGATTGCAAGCATCGGAACGGTCACTTCGCGAACTGGAGCGGGAATATGGGGAGTGGGCGGATCGCGCCCGTGAGAGCGGAGGAAATGGGGAAGAGATGTTGAAGCGGGCAGAAATCGTCGCCTCGGAGCTTCGTGTGCGCGGACGGGAAATCGCAGACGTGGCGCGGACGAACGCGTATGAAGGGAGTGCGAAGGATGCGGATCCGTTCGAAAGCCTTGTTCTCGAGGAAGAGAGCGAGGAGAGCTCGTCCCTGCGGGAGGTGAGCGTGTGTGGAGAAATTGGTGAGGATGAGGAGATGGTATCTCTGCAGGGGGCTCGCGACCTTCCGGGTCTTCTGGAAGAGGTGGATGTTGCGACTTCGGAGGCGAGGAAGTTGTTGCGGGCGCCTGAAGATCAAGACGTGGCGGGAATCGTTTCCGCGCTTGCGGATCTTCGTCGGCATCACGCCAATCTCCGCATGCACGACCGTCGGCATGGCCTCCGTCGCATCCGGGTGGAGATATAGGGATCGCTCGAAGCTTCGTTTCAAAAAAAACATCGGATTTCTCCGATGTTTTCGCTGGTGGACCTTACCGGGCTCGAACCGGTCACCTCTTCCATGCCATGGAAGCGCTCTACCAAATGAGCTAAAGGCCCAGGATAGAATACAGAATATGGAATTTAGAATTTCGAAGGATTTATCTAGATTTTGAATTCCACATTCGCTATTCACGCTATCGTGCCGAAAGTATGCCGTAGGAAGCTTTTTTCGTCAACGCTTACTGTTTTCTCCTGTCTTTTGTGCCTTGCGTGTATTTTGAAAACGAAAGTTCCCTCTGTGTCCAAAAAAAGAACAGGCCCGTCGCGCGAATGCGACGAGCCTGTTTGCCTGAGTGCCGTCGGACGAATCCGGTGGCTGAGGCCCTCCATCCTATCTTGAGAGATTGATTCGAACCGCGAGGTCACGGCTCGGCTGGCCGTTCGCCGGAATCCGCGCGATGCCGATCATGCTCAGAATGCTCCCGCCGTACGAGGCGACGATGAGTCGTAGCGGGCAGTCACCGTGTCCGTGCACGTGCATTTTTTTGCACGGAACGGCCTGTTGCGCGACCGTCTTACGGGCGAGGATCGAGAGGTAGGCCGGTCGGATTTCCCCGACCGTTCCCAAGACGCGTTGCGAGGTCAGCGGGCTGGCGAATTTGATCACGTAGTTTTCGGGGATTTCCTCATCCGCAGAGACGATTCTCGTGTCCGGGATAGATGTACGGACTCGATCGAGATCCGAACAGCTCTCTTCGTCAATCGCGATCGTGTCACGGACGCCTTCCGGCATCGGGCGGGAGAGGAGCGCGAGGATGCGCTGATCGCTCAGGTGCACGAATGGCTGGATGATCGCGTCCGCTCCCTTCGCGATCGCGCGCCTTTGGCGTTTCTTGCCTCGCATGAATGGATACTCGATGATGCATGGTTGCGCATGCGGTTCATCGGGTTGTGCCAGAGCCTTCTCGGCAAGACGGGCAGCCTCCCTCATGTTTCGGCGAATAACGGTCGCGCCTTCCTCCTGGAGCACGGTGCTCAGAGTGGGATAGCAGCGACAAACGCGAGCTTCCACGATGATCATGAGAGGACGACCGTGGAGTTGATCCCAGATCGCTTCGACGAGATCTTTCGCGTTCCGCTCGTCGAAGGCAATGAGATTTTCCCAGTGTCTGGCGCTGTGCGCGTCCACGCTCACGATGTACGGATCCCGATCTTCATCGAGAATGATCTCCGTGGTCAGGAAGAGTGGAGTGCCGAGAGGCTCTACCAGGGGTTTCGGCGCATCCGCGCACAGGAGATCTCGGATGGCTTTCGGTGCAGCGAGGTCTCCTACAACGCGCGGTTCTCCGAAGGATATTTCGTGAAGGCGCCGGAGCGTTCGCAGGAGCGAGAGATGGAGTCTCTCGATGTTTCTGTATTCGTCCGCAGAAAGCTCGAAGGTTTGCAGGGGGGATGGGATGGAAGGTTGTGAAGGTTCGTGGCTGTAGGGCGCTTGATATGGGTGGACCATGTTCTTTCCTCTCTGAAACGAAAGACCCGCTGTGAAGGCGGGTCAGGATCCATGGATGATTTCAAATCCTACAAGGATGCTATAACCCGCGTCTTCGTAAAGAAGGCGTAAAACCAGAAGCAGGAATGGTTCAACATCCATATGTAGCCTATCGGAGGATGTCGGGAGCGTCAAGGTAGTAGCTAGTAGCTGGTAGCTAGTAGCTAGGAAACTCCTAAAAACAATGGGTCACGGAGGAGTGCCCCTAGCTACCAGCTACTAGCTACTATTTACCAATCCCCGCATTGACTCCCCGGCAAACGCGCGGTACTCTCGGCGGACATTATGTCTCTCCAGATCGGCATTGTCGGCCTTCCGAACGTGGGAAAATCCACGCTTTTTTCCGCGATCACCAAGAGTGCGGTGGATTGCGCGAATTTTCCCTTCTGCACGATTGATCCTAATGTCGGGGTGGTCGAAGTGCCGGATGACCGTCTTCGCCAGTTGGCGGAGGTTTCCAAGTCGCAGAAGATCGTTCCGACGACCATTGAGTTCGTGGATATTGCCGGGCTCGTGAAGGGCGCATCCGAGGGACAGGGTCTCGGGAACAAGTTCCTCGCAAACATCCGGGACTGCGATGCGATCGCGCAGGTGCTCCGTGCGTTCGAGGATTCGGATGTGATCCACGTGGAAGGATCCGTGGAGCCGGAACGCGATGCGGAAACGATCGGTATGGAGCTTGCGTTGTCGGATCTGGACATCATCGAGAAGCGTTTGGATTCCGCGCAGAAGCAGATGAAGGCCGGGCGTACGAAAGAGCTAGAAACGCTCATCGTGTCTTTGGAGAGGGCAAAAGTCGCGCTTGCGGAAGGAAAGCCTCTCCGTGAGCTTGAGTGGACGGATGATGAGATGAAGGAGTTGAAGCAATTGCAACCCATGACGCTGAAACCCATGATCTACGTGGTGAACGTCAGCGAGGGTCAATTGCAGGATGGCTCATGGAAGGATCGCGTTTCGCATCTCCTCGTTGCCGGCGCGCGGATGGTTCCGGTCTGCGTGAAGATGGAAGTTGAGCTCGCGAGTCTGCCGGATGAGGATCGGGCGGAATACCTCGCCTCTGTCGGACAGGAGGAATCTGGTCTCGATCGTCTGATTACATCCGGATACGAGGCTTTGGGGCTGATGACATTCCTCACGAGCGGGGAGAAGGAGTCTCGCGCATGGACCGTGGTGAAGGGGAGTGTGGCTCCGGTGGCGGCCGGAAAGATTCATTCGGATTTTGAGAAGGCGTTTATTCGCGCGGAGGTCTGTCGCTGGCAGGATTTTGTGGCCCTGGGCGGGGAATCCGGATGCCGCGATAAAGGATTATTGCGCATCGAAGGCAAGGAGTACGTTATCCAAGACGGGGATGTGTGCAATTTTCGGGTTGGGGTGTAGCGGGCGACGCCCCGCCCCGCCCGTATTTCTCGTGATAGGCGACGTGGGGCGTCGCCCGCATTTTGTTCGGGTTGAGGGGAGTGGCGTGGAGGAGATAACCCGAATTTTCAGGAGATGTTGAATGTTTTGCGATGGGCGACGCGGGGTGTCTCTTCTCGATGGGCGACGCGAGGCGTCTCTTCTCGATGGGCGACGCGAGGCGTCGCCCGTACGGGATTCATTCGTATATATTCTCGTATGTTGTGGAGCTGGTTTTCATTCCGAATGATTCGTTCGTAATAATTTCGTTGCCAGATTTGGTCTGTATTATTTTCTGCTTTATTGAAAATTTTTGATACGACGGATTTGTATGATCCGATAAATGCGCCAATGGATTTGCACGCTGGTCCTCGCGGTTGTGCCGTCGTTGGGGCGACGCCCCGCCCCGCCTGTTTAACGCTGGTCATTTCATTCTTGGCGACGTGGGACGTCTGATGGGCGACGTGGGACGTCGCCCCTACTACGGACGTGACGTGGGACGTCTGATGGGCGACGTGGGACGTCGCCCCTACGGACGTTTTGATGAAAATGATTGCATGGATGTGGTCGGGCATGATAATAAATGCATCCAAATGGACACCCTTCCAAATGTTTTTGCCTCTGCGCCATACGCGTCTCGCGATGTGCCCATACGGGCTCAGTTTCATTTTTCCTGCTGTTATTTGTCCGAATATCGGGTTACGGTTTTGCGTACAGAATGTGACAAAATACCACCCGATTTCGGTATAGTCGTAGCCACGCAGACGAATGGATCGCCTGTCTTTTTGTCGTCTTTCGCACGAAGTCAGCATTCATAGATATTCAGTCTCACAAGATGGCTGACCCTGTCAAGTGTTTTATGTGTGTAATTTTCGGGTTGGGGTTTGATAGTAATGGGTAATGAGTAAAATCTGCCACCAACTCGGTCGCAGATTTTCTTTTTGTACAGC
>CAZWYJ010000078.1:0-4886 GCA_964638165.1 uncultured Gammaproteobacteria bacterium
GACCTCTCCGAAGCGAATCTCGTAGAAGCTAGGTTTAGCGAAGCGAAGCTCATCGGAACGAAATTCTGCAGGGCAAAGCTCGGCAAAGCGCTTTTCAGGAGAGCTGACCTTCAGTGCGCCAATTTCACCGAGGCGAAGCTCACTAGGGCACTCTTCATGGGGTCGAATCTCTCTGGCGCGAATCTTACGGAAGCTAAGCTCATCCGCGCCGACTTCTCCGAAGCGAATCTCACAGGAGCTAATCTCACTCAGGCGAATCTGAAGATGGCCAAGTTCGCCAATGCGAATCTCGTCGGAGCGCTACTCCTTCGATCGAGGCTCAATCTGGCCGTGCTCGAAAATGCGGATCTCGCAGGAGCCAAGCTCATCCGCGCTGACCTCTCTGAAGCAAACCTTACGGGTGCTCGGCTCGAGGGCGCTGATTGCACGAGAGCGAATTTCAAGGGCGCGAAGCTCGTTAGGACGAGTCTCGGGCAAGCGATTTTCTCCGGAGCTGACTTTACCGACGCCGATCTCAGCATGACGGATCTCCGAGCGGGGAATTTCGATGGCGCCAAGCTCCATGATGTGTGCCTCGTTCATGACGGCGCGGGATTCGAAACCGCCTGTCCGTAGGGGCTTCCTGATCCGATTGCGTACTCACTCGCCCCGCACGACTCCTTAGAGGAGCGCGTGCGGGGCTTTCAATTTTTGCCTTTTTTGCGCCATTCCTCAATCACCTGACCATCTCATCAATGAATCGCCATTTCCCCCAATAAAATCAAGCCTTTTTTGACCAAAAAGACCCTTCCCCATCCTGCGATGTCATGCTAGGATTTGCCTGTAATATGCAACTCTTTTGGCATGGGTATTCGAGTATCCGCATTGAAGCAAAAACCGGAGATTCGTCCTGCACGATCATCACAGATCCGTTTGAGAATGAGAGCGCGATTCGCTTTCCGCGCACGGTTGAGGCGGACGCGGTCATCTTGAGCAAAGAAGATCGTTACCTCTTTAATCTGGAAGGGGTCAACGGTTCGCCTTTTTTGATTTCCCGTCCGGGCGAATATGAGGTCAAGAGTGTTTTTGTGAACGGAATTAAGGATCCGAGTGTCGCGGAAGATGGCGTTATCTACCGTATCTTCACCGAAGGTATTTCCGTGGCGTTTTTGGGACAACTCAAGCGTCGTCCGACGAATGATGAGCTCGAACGTCTGGAGCGCGTGGACATCCTCGTCCTTCCGGTCGGGGGAGGGGATGTGATGGATGCGTCATTGGCCGCGGATGTTATTAGCGACATCGAGCCACGCATCGTTGTTCCGGTGTACTACGACCTTCCGGGTATCAAAAAACCTTTGGGGACATTGGATGCATTCTGTAAGCATATCGGCACATGCCAGCGTGAGAACATGACGCGTCTCAAGGTTCAGCAAAAGGATTTGCCGGCGGATACGATGATGATCGCTGTCCTTGAGCGCGCATAAATGCGTATCGTCCGCTGAAAAAGGCGACTGACTTGCGCTTCACGAATGAATTTGTTCAACGTATTGTTCATGCGTCTCACGAATTCATTCGCTCCCCGCCTGCCATCGCCTGCGCGAAGCAATGGCGGGCAGGCAGCGCGGCGTCATTCATCCTTTTTCAACGGACGCAACCAAGACCTCTCACTATGTCATCTAAGCAACGAAAATTAGGGTCAGAAACGGAAGATGCGTTTTCCGAAACGCCTCGTGTTTTGAGTGATGAGGAGAAGCGTCAGCTTATTTTGGCACACGCCTCTATTCGCGCCCCGAAAGACCCGGTGCAGCGCGCAACGATGTGGGCCGGAATGTTCGTGGTACTGGCGGTTATTTTTGGCGGATGGTGGTTGAGCGTGGGGCGGAATATACAGAAAGGCGTGGAAGGTGGAGATCGGCAGGATTGGGAGGCCATGGAGGATCGGCTTAACCAATTTACCGAACAGCTCCGTACGGATGCGATCGTGAATGCGCCAAATATTCCATCTCCGACGAGTGAGGCTTCTGCCGCGGAAGATGTGGGCATGGTGCGGGCGGTCATCGGGGAGGAGTCGGAACGTGCGGATCGTGATGACCTGTTCGGTATCTCCGGTGTTTTTATCTCCACAACGTCATCAGTTTCCGCTCAAGGGCCTGCGGTTGAAGAGGGGGCCTTCGTTGATCCGAATGATCCGGGGCTGACTCCGGAATCTCTCCAATAGCTACTGTTATACGTATGTCTGCCAGAAAACCACCAGCATCAGATGCTCAGATAAACATGCCGATTCCGGCTAAGAATGATATCGGGAACGTCGAGCCGACGTTGATTACCGATGAGATGCGAAAGGCGTACATTGACTACGCCATGTCAGTGATCGTGAGTCGCGCGCTTCCGGATGTCCGCGACGGATCTAAGCCGGTTCATCGCCGTATTCTCTATTCCATGTGGAAGAACGGGTTGCGTTCGTCTGCGCGTTTTAAGAAATGCGCATCGGTCGTCGGAGACGTGCTCGCGAAATACCATCCGCACGGGGATTCCGCGGTGTACGACACGCTCGTGCACTTGGCGCAGGATTTTAAGCTTCGGTATCCTCTCGTTCGCGGACAGGGGAACTTCGGTTCGCTCGATGGAGATAGCGCGGCTGCCTATCGTTACACCGAGTCCAAGCTTGAGACGATTGCGGATGAAATGCTCCTTGATATCGAGAAGGATACTGTACAGTTCGCGCCGAATTTTGACGGCGCAGAACAGGAACCGACGGTTTTACCGGCAAAACTCCCGAACCTCCTTTTGAACGGAACGCTTGGTATTGCCGTTGGTATGGCGACGAGCATCCCGCCACATAATCTCACAGAAGTTTGCAATGCCATCGTGGCCTTGATTGATCATCCGGAATTGGAAGTGGAGGATCTCATGCAGTACGTGAAGGGGCCGGACTTCCCGACCGGGGGCGTGATCTACAATAAGGCGGACATTTTGAGCGCGTATGCTACGGGGAAGGCGGGAATCGTGATGCGCGCGAAGGCGGAGATCGTTGAACAGAAGGCCGGGACGTATCAGATCATCGTGACGGAAATTCCCTATCAGGTGAACAAAGCGACGCTCCTCGAGAAGATTGCGGATCTCGTACAGACCAAGCGCATTGAGGGCATCCGTGATCTCCGTGACGAGTCCTCGAAGGGTGAGGTTCGCGTCGTGATCGAATTAAAGAAGGACGCGTATCCGAAGAAGATTTTGAACCAGCTCTACAAGTTGTCTCCATTGCAGGAAACATTCCACGTGAATATGCTCGCATTGGTAGATGGCGTTGTGCCACGCGTGCTTTCGCTTAAGCAAATTTTGGAGGAATACATCAAGCACCGTCGAGAGGTCGTGCGTCGCCGGACGGAGTACGATCTGGCGAAAGCTAAGGATCGTGCCCACATTTTGGAGGGATTGCGCATCGCCCTTCTCAAAATCGATGAGGTCGTTGATACGATCAAGAGGTCCAAGGACCGCGATGATGCGCGGACGAATCTCATCAAGAAGTTTCGGCTCACGGAGCGCCAGACGAATGCGATCCTTGAGATGCGTTTGCAACAGCTCGCGAACCTTGAGCGATTGCGGGTGGAGCAGGAGTATGACGAAAAGATGAAGCTCATCGCCGAACTCGAGGCGATCCTCAAGTCCGCCGCAAAGATGCTCGCCGTGATCCGTGCCGAGGTTGAGGAGATGCGCGAGAAGTTCGGAGACGAGCGTCGTACCAAGGTCGTTGCCGGTCCGGTTGGCGAATTTTCCATGGAGGACCTCGTGCCGGATGAGCCGACCGTCGTCATTATGACGGCGGACGGATACATCAAGCGTCTTCCGCCGGACACCTTCCGCGCACAGCACCGTGGCGGAAAGGGCGTGGCCGGTTTGACGACGAAAGAGGAGGATCAGGTCGAGCAGCTTTTTGGCACCACGACGCACGCGGATCTCCTGTTCTTCACGACGCGTGGTCGCGTGTTTCAGCTAAAAGCGTACGATGTTCCGCAGGGGAGTCGTACGTCGAAGGGGCAGGCGATCGTGAATTTTCTTCAACTCGGGCCCGGAGAGAAGGTCGCCACATCTCTGGCCATGGATGATATGGACGGTGAGAAGTATCTCATCATGGTGACGAGTCGCGGGACCATCAAAAAGACCGAGCTTTCGGAATTCGAAAATGTCCGCCGTTCCGGATTGATCGCGATCAATCTTCATGAAGGTGATGACTTGCGTTGGGTGAAGCCGACCATGGGTGGAGACGAGATCTCGCTCGTGACGAAAGCGGGTCAAAGCATTCGGTTCAAGGAATCGGATGTGCGCGCCATGGGCAGGACCGCGGCCGGCGTTCGCGGGATCAATCTCAAAAAAGATGATGAGGTTGTCGGCATGGACGTGGTGAATCCGTCGCTCGCGAAGAAAGGGCTTCTGGAGCTGTTTACTCTTGCGGAGAACGGCTTGGGAAAGCGCACGGATCTGCGCGAGTACAAGGTTCAGGGACGCGGAGGATCCGGCATTCGAACCATGCGCGTGACCGGAAAGACTGGTGGCGTGGTTGCAGCATTCATCGCTTCGAAGGAAGACGATCGCGACCTCATGATCATCTCAAAGAAGGGGATTGTAATTCGTACGCCATTCAAGAACGTTTCTTCCCTCGGTCGAGATACGCAGGGCGTGCGCGTGATGCGTTTCAAGGAAGAGGGGGATATCGTGTCGAGCGTCACGTTCCTAAAAGCGGGCGAGGAGGAAGTGGAAAACATCTAGTTTATCGAGAATGAGTAGACGCGAAGACGCCTTTTTGCAAGGCGTCTTTTTGTGAGCGTTCCTATGAGGGGCGTTTAGGTTTTATCTGAGTTTTGTCGAATTTTGTTTGATACTCTTGACATTTTGCTTATTTTTTGGCATAG
>CAZWYJ010000079.1:0-4874 GCA_964638165.1 uncultured Gammaproteobacteria bacterium
AACGTCGCATTCTTCGCAATTTGGTCTCGCGTGTAACGCTCTGTCCTCCTTCGCCCCATAGCTCGGCTACGCCGAGCGTCGGGGGCTTCGGGGGGGGCAACCTCCACTCACCTATCTCACCTTATCCTTTTCTGAAGAATGGCCGCGCCAACCGAAACCCCCGCTTCTTAGCGGGGGTGAAGGTTGGTAGCCCGTAGGGGAATCGGACCCCTGTTTTCAGGATGAGAACCTGACGTCCTAACCACTAGACGAACGGGCCACGGCGTTCGCGAACGCCGTGGCACCGCCACAGCACTCGTAAACATCTTTTTTACTACCGACTGATTGACTCTGTACGGGCGGTTCGCGAACCGCCCCTACGCCCTTCCCTACCCTTTCTGCCATTCATCACTCATGCGAACGAGGAGAAATGGCGCTTCAAGGGGCTCTGCCATGATCTCTCGAACCGCTTTTTCCATGCGTGATCCCTGCGAACCTTTGATCAACACGAGGTCTCCCTGTGCGATGAGATCTTGCAGGAACCGTCCGGTTTCCTCGCTCGTTTCAAAAAATCGGATACGGGATTCCGGAAATCCCTGCGCGATCGCCGCATGACCGATCGCGCGCCCGAGTGTACCACATGCGACCAAGAAGTCAATATCCATGTCCGCCACCGCATGCCCAACGTCTTGATGCGCCTTGTCAGAATACAAGCCGAGTTCGCGCATATCCCCAAGTGCGGCAATGCGCCGCTGGCCCGCAGAAACCGGCATGCTCGCCAAATCACGGAGCGCGGAAATAACTCCAAGCGGAGAAGCGGCATTGTAGGAATCATCAATGATAACCGTCCCTTTGATTCCCGGGATCACGCGCGTTCGGCCGGCGATACCGTGATAATCGCTCTCAAGTCGCGCGATCATCTGAGTCGTCGGTATCTTGAATGCCTGCGCAACAGCGAAGGCCGATGCAATGGCCAATGCCTGCGGCCGACCGACCGTCCCTTGAACCGAGAGATCATATTGTCTTCCCCCGGCCTCAATCGTCATCGCGAGCCCTGTGGGACGAATAAAACCATCCTCGTCCGTTTCCGTCACAATGCTCGTTGCAAACACACGCACATCGCTCCCCTCGGACGCGCCGAAGTACACCGCCGGGCAACGCATTTCTTTGCGCATCGCCGTGACGCGCGGATCATCATTATTCAAAATGGCCAATCCTTTCTCCGGCAGTGCGCGAACAAGCGTCGCTTTTTCCTTTGCAACCTCATCAATAGATCCGAAAAATTCCGAATGCGCCTCCGCCACGGAGGTAATCACGGAAATCGTCGGGGGCGCAATACCAACCAACCATGCCAAATCCCCCGGATGATCCGCGCCCATCTCCAAAACGAGCGTCTGCGCGCCAATGCGACCAAAGCCCCAACCGATCCAAAGCGCATTCCAGCACGCTCCCAGCCACTTCAACGGATCTTTTCCCGGAGCCACGATATTCAAAACGGTGAACGGAACGCCAAATTCATTATTGTAGTTTTTCCGAGCAGCGCGGACGGAAGACCCGGGCTCACGAGCACCCAAAACAACGGCGATCGCCTCTTTCGCCGAAGACTTCCCCAGCGATCCGGTAATCGCCACGATCGTTGGCTTTTCCCGACGGATCGCGCGACGGCTCGCTATGGCTAACATGCGGATTATGAGGCGTTTTATCATACGTATTACGGCGAGGGGCTTTCTTGAGTGGATGTCGCTGGGTTCGAAGAGATGCCCTCCCCCTCTGAAACGTCCTCATCTTGTACCCCTTCTTCGGGTTTTATACCAGCCCCCGTGTCAATAGACACCACGTCCGGCGCGCCCGCCGCGGCTTCTACCGGGAGATCCGGCACGCTCTGAATCTCGGTCGGCGCGTTCGCATCGCGCTCCATCGGAATCTCGAGGTACGACAGGATAAACGACGCAAGGCCTTTAAAAAGCGGTGAGGCATTCACCTCAGCCCACTTTCCGGCCCTCGGACGATCCATCTTCACAACCATGACAAATGCCGGATCATCCGCCGGCGCGAATCCCGCAAACGTCGAAATAATTGCACCCTCGAGGTATCCGGCTCCGCGCGAATTGGCCACCTGTGCGGTTCCGGTCTTTCCGGCCACGAAGTAGCCCGGGACTCCGGCAGACGCCCCGTGACCGCGCTCAACCACGGATACGAGCATGCCTTTTACGATTTCGGACGTCCGCGCCGATATGGGGCGACCTGTTTCCTCCGGCTCCGTTCTCTTCCGCTGACCATCCGGATATACCACCTCTTCGACAATGTACGGACGAAGGAGCCTCCCCCCATTGGCGATTGCCGCGAATGAAGCGGCTAACTGGATCGGCGTGGTCGTGATCCCCTGTCCGAATGAAGCCGTGGCACCGTAGACCTCCGCCTTCTTCTTTAGCGAAGAGATATTTCCGGCAGACTCCGGAAAGAGCTCAATACCCGTCTTCCGTCCGAATCCGAACTCCTCAACCCCGGAACGAAACTCGTCCCGACCCAGCAAGCGCTCAACGAAGATCGTTCCCGTATTCAAGGATTTTTCAAGCACCTGCCGCATGGTCTGAACGCCATGCGCCTGCTCATCGGAGTTTTTGATCTCAAAGGTATCTATCTTCTCCACGCCCGGATCCACGTACGTTGTATTCGGACCAACCTTTCCGCGATCAATGCCGATCGCCATCGTGATCGGCTTAAAAACAGACCCGGGTTCATACGCGCCATACATCGCCGGATTATTGAATGCGGAAAGATCTTTCGTCTCTCCATACATCGCCGGATCAAAATCCGGCCACGAGCACATCGCGATGATCGCCCCCGTATCCGGATTCATCACCACAACCGTTCCGCTGTCCGCCTGATACGTTCCCACGGCCGCCTTCACGCGTGCGCA
This sequence comes from uncultured Gammaproteobacteria bacterium, assembly GCA_964638165.1. Classification (GTDB taxonomy): domain Bacteria; phylum Patescibacteriota; class Patescibacteriia; order 2-12-FULL-60-25; family 2-12-FULL-60-25; genus 2-12-FULL-60-25. Next base: position 2,900 of record CAZWYJ010000079.1, read on the forward strand.
AACCTCGTGCTGAATCGTCCGATCAATCGTTAAGATGATATCCGATCCGTCCACGGCATACCGCACCTTCCCGCCATCAAGCATCAGTCGCCGTCCGCCCGCATCTTTCTGCGCAGAGACCAATCCCGACCGTCCCGCCAGCACGTCATTGAACGCCCCCTCCAAGCCATAGACGCCCTCGCCCACACCCGTCGCATCATCCAGACGGACAAAGCCGATCATCTGGCCACCGATATTTGCTTCCGGATAGAACCGCGCCCACGTCTTTATCGCACGCACCCCCTTCACATTTTTGCTCAAAATGTCATTCGCGACCGATGTTTCCAATCCTTTCGCAATCGGTTCATACGGATCATCCGGATTCGCCTTCCACCGTTCAACGAGCGCCTCTTCCGTCTCTTTTGCGAATGGCGCGAGGAGCTGGGCGGCATCTCCGTAATTCTCGATATTTCGTGGCTCAACGTACACCTGCCACGAATCGCGATTCGTGGCGAGCGGATGAAGACTTCCGTCCGCACGATCGCGGACGAGAATCTTTCCCCTTTCCGGAATCAGGATCTGGCGCAGTTCGTGCTGATCCGCCGCAAGGAGTTTGTACGTCGCGCCTTGGACAACCTGAAGAAAAAAGAGGCGACCGATGACGACAATTGTGCCAATGACCAAAATCCATTGGAGCCAATACAAACGATCCCCCATCAGAGATGATGATCGTGATCCGAACCGGGATGGCGAGCGATACGTCATGGCTGAGGCATAAACGGAGCCCCGATTTCCGTTGTCGTTGCCACGGACGGATCCGTCGTCGAGGTCGCCGGAGCGCCTTGTAAACGATCCCGCGAGGGAGCGAATCCTGATGAAACCGGCGGACGAATGGCGGACGTGAGGTTGATCGCGCCTTCCGGCACCGCATCCTGAACCGTCGCCACTCCAAGAACATCTACTTGAAGCGTGACGCGCCCGATCGGCTGATCCTCCTCATTGAGAAGTGGCCACTTCCCACTAATTGAGCGGATTCCGATAACATCATCGGCATACGTCCCACTCCACTCCCCGCTCTTCACCCCCCTTGTCACGCGAGACGCCCATTCCAACATCGCCGGAGACGGATCTTTCGCCATCCACGCGGACTGCAAGGAAACGAGCGCGGATTCAATCGCATCCGCATTCAGCACGAGCCCCGCTTCCATGACGCTTGCGCCACTCTTCAATACTCGCTCTTGGGGCGACTGCGAGGATGCCCAGGTTGAAAACTGTGCGCCATTCCATGCCGAACGGATATCATCCGAGCGCCCCAGAGGAATAAAGGAACCAAAACCCTTTTCCTGCAAAAGAACATTGCGCTGGAATGAGAACCACGCATCCCGGGTTGATGTTCCTGCGGCAGACTCAAACCAAGAAATAAGGGACGGGTCCGCCTTTATGATCTGCGCGAAAAACGTATCCGCTGTCAACGCGACATTCGCAGTCTGAAAATTTTCCGCTTGCTGCGTTTTGTTATATCCAATAGCCCCCTTCGCCTTGATATGCTCCGGATCACGAACATCAATTAAACCGCCATACGTGAGCCACGTATCAAGCACATATCCTTGACCTGATGGAGACAGACGCTCCCAAAAAAGACTGACCTGGACATTCGCACCCGGAAGCCGCGAAAAACGACTAAGAGCACTCGCGAACACGCGCTCCGGAGTATCGCGAGTCAAAGACCAGAAAGCCGCCGCGCCCATGGCCATGAGGAGAAAAAGAAAGAAAACGAATCTGCTTCGCATGAGTGGATTATAGCATGAAAAAGGCGGTCGGATCAGCGGACGGCACGTAGAACGTGATTCACTCCGGCCCTCCCTCGATCCCCTCCCCTTAAATCCCCACCCATCCCCTTGTCCCTCTATAATCCCCACCCATCCCCAACCCTTCCCTTTCAAGCTGTGAACCCAAAAACTCATTTTCTTGTTATATAAGCGAAAAAGAGCACTTG
>CAZWYJ010000080.1:0-4850 GCA_964638165.1 uncultured Gammaproteobacteria bacterium
CGACTTCGATCCCTTCTTTCTCAATGAAATGGTGACAACGCTTGCAAAATGTACACTCAGGGAGGGGTTAGGGGTGGGTGTGGATTCAAAGGGAATGGCCGGGGACGGTGTCACGTTCTACGTGATTGGTGGGGATTAAAAGGGAATGGCCGGGGATGGGTATGGAAGGGTGCGAACCCCTGACAATTCCGCTGTTTCATGCTACGGTTATCGTATGAAATCTGGTTTTGTCATCCTCGCCGGACGCTCGAATGTCGGCAAATCAACGCTCCTGAACGCGCTCATCGGATCCAAAGTCGCGATCATGAGCCCAAAACCCCAAACCACGCGCCATCCGGTTCGTGGCGTTTTGCACGATCCGCGCGGACAAATCGTGTTCGTGGACACGCCCGGACTCTTCCTTGGGCAAAAGGATCCTGTTTCCAAAAAGCTCAATGACCTCGTTCGTGCTTCTCTCGACGGCATTGACGCCATCATCTACGTCGTTGATCCCACACGCGCACCGGGTGAAGAGGAAGCGACGATCCAGAAGATGCTCAAGGCTGCGCATGTGCCGATCATCCTCGCGGTGAATAAAAAGGATCTTCCGGACGATAAAAAACCATTCCTCGCCGAAGCGCGTGGCATCAATGTGGGACAGGAAGGGAGCGCGGAAATCAGCGCCAAGACCGGGGCCAATCTCAACCTCGTCGTAAACAAACTCTTCGAGCTCCTCCCGGAAGGCGAAGCCTTCTACCCGGATCTCCAGATCACGGATCTCACGAATAGTCAGTGGCTCGCCGAACTCATCCGGGAAAAATGCTTCCTCGCTCTTGATGAGGAGCTCCCCTACTCCATCCACGTTCACGTGGAGAGCGACGAACGGGACGGGCGTCTACGTCGGATCAGCGCCGTCATCACCACGAGTGAAGAGCGCTACAAAGGCATGGTCATTGGAAAAGGCGCGCAAATGCTCAAAAAAATTGGAACGGACGTTCGGCGCGAGCTTGAAAGCGTCACAGGTGATAAAATATTCCTACAGCTTCAGGTGGACGTTGATCCGAAGTGGCCACAGCGATTCGCCGACGCGCAGTAAACCATCATGGCTTTTGAGAGGGGCTTCTCACAACAGACATCTCCGCAACCGCGCGGAGAACGTATTTTGCGCGATGCGGAAGAAGAGCCTTTTGAGCTTCCTCCGGATATCGAAGATATCAAAGCCTTCTTCCGATCCATCGGACGCGAAGACCTCATCGAATCGGAAGCTGGCCGCGACCGGCTCGCACGGGAAGCTGTCCTCGTTGATGCGCTCGAATCGGAAAAGTACGCATGCAAGCGCGACTGGAAGCAATTGTCCGGAGGCGAGCGAAAAATGAGACAGGCCGAAGTCAACCGCATCCGCAAACTCATCTGGCGACTCTCAACGCTCACGGAGAACGTGACGCCGTCCGTCGTAGACGCCGTCGCATCCGCGCGAGACATCGCGGACTATATCGAAAAGATAAAACCAGCGTGGACAGATGCTTCGGACGACCACCATGACTGGAAAGATGCGCAAACCGAGCGCGCAGATCGCTATCGGCTCCTCGCCGAAGCCTTTGAGCAGGACACCGTGGGTAACGCGTCCATCCCGCACCATTTCCTCGCTCAACATCCGCACATCCTCTCGGAATATGGACCGAACATCAAGCTGACGCGCTTCTTTGATCAAATCGAGTACGAGTACCAAGATCAAGAACATCGAGTCATGACGGCATACGATCGGCGATGGCGAAAAAACGAAGAGCGAAAACTCCACCGTCTTCGCGTGGTCCGCGATGAGCTCTACCGCAGTTTCCTCTTCCCGAAACTCGCCAGCGCCATGCATACCACGGAACGGCGCGAGCACGAAGAAGGGAAAAAGAAAACGCCACGCACGCGCGCCGCGTAGATGTTTCAGCGGAAAATGTCTGAACCATGACCGTGTCGCGTTCTACGCGATTCGCATGATTAAAGGATTGGCAGGATTATTTGTACCGCACCTCTCTCCTTTTCCCGACCGAAGTTCGCCCCACGGACGTCAGATGAGATGAGAGCCTTTGGCGAACGAAGCGGAGGGACCCCACAAAGCAGGAAAAATCAGGTTTCGTCCCCATTAGAAAGATCTTTTTTGATATAGAAAAGACAAGACGATAAAAGCAGGGATATTCTTCGTACGTTTTTATCCTGACTATTCGTGGCTCGTGGGGTCCCTCCGCTCGCCCCGATCTATCCCGATAATCATCGGGATGGACATCGGGGCTTCGGTCGGGAAAAGGAGGAACAACGAAGTCCGATATATTATTTTTTCACAGCCGGCGGGTAATCCACGGACAGCGTAATCTGATCAATTTTCTCGGTTGCCGGATCGTCAATGACGTACAGACGCGCACCGATCAGGTCGCTCGAACCGATCATTTCGCTCACGTCTCCGCTTTCCGTGGTGCGAATCTTCGGATCAGCGATCCCTGACTGCATCATGGACCCTGCATAGAAGAGCAACACTTCCTGAACGGATGCCTCAACATCCCACCACTCCAATGAAAGCGTGTCCGCGCCTTGCATGACAGAAGCTCCGCGTTCGATCTGGTCGGCCACGACACCCGTCTGATCCGAAACCCTTCCCAGAAAACGGAGGGGTAACGTCGCCAGTTTGAGCGGGCGCTGCTTTTCCTCGGACGTATAGAGATAAATGGAAGACACCTCTTCCGGACGGAAAATAGAGAACGAAACCGGAAAATTCTCCGGGATCTTCCGGACCCGCCGGGGTCCCGAACCGGAAAAGAACCGGACCGTGACGATTGTGGCAAGAAGGATGACGACGAGACTGATCCCGGCGATCATCAAGCAATTCTTCCACCACGGGCGCCCCTCTATAACGCTATCCACCCCTCGCGTTTCCGTGCTCTGGCTTTTCATACTCCGTATGATATTCTGTAAGGAAGCATCTTGGCAAATAAGACCCCTTTATATGTCGCAGCAGAAACCCCTTACCGTGGGCTCGCGCGCGCCGTCATTCACCCTCAAAGACGCGCAAGGCGACTCCGTAGCGCTCAACGACCTCCTGACGACGAAACCCGTCCTGCTCTTCTTCTACCCCGGAGACATGACACCGGGTTGCACCATGCAGCTCTGCGCCATCCGAGACGAGTGGGAGGCGTTCAAAAAAGCGGACGTTCACGTCTTCGGCGTGAATCACGCGAATGCTCAATCGCACAATGCCTTTACGGAAGCCCACCATTTCCCATTCCCCTTGCTTATCGACGACAAAAAAAAGGTGAGTGCCCAATACGGAGCTGTTCGGACATTCTTTAAAATATCTATTATCAAACGAACAGTCGTCGGCATTAGGAAAGATGGAACGATATTCTTTTACAAGCACGGGATGCCAAAAAATACGGAGATCCTAAAGGCAATCCCGCGGACATAGAGAATGCACAAAATACGCCATTGGCGTATTTTTTGGTGCTTGACGATCTCTTCCGTTTTTCATGCAATCGTATTACCCTGTTAGTAGCTAGGAAATAAACACATCGCGTATGCACATCCAACCAATCCCTTTCCAAACACCGCTCGATGGCATCTCTCCAAAGACCGTTGAGATCCACCACGACAAGCTCTACGCAGGGTATGTTGCAAAGAAGGACGAGATTCAGGCGTCGCTACAAGCGCTTGAACACGGAGGAGATCTCTCATCCGCCAATCAGACCTTCTCGGACCTCCGCGCACTCAAGGACGGAGAGACATTCGCCGTAAACGGCACCTATCTTCACGAATACTACTTTTCCGTTCTCGGTGGCGACGGGAAGCCCCAGGGGGAACTCGCTGACGCACTCGCCACCCAATTCGGCTCGATCGAAAACTTCATCTCATACATGAGCGCTTGTGGCATGGCCGCGAGAGGCTGGGCCGTGCTCGCGTGGGATACGCAGGAAAAAGCTCTCCGTGTCTACACCGGAGACGCGCACAATCACGGTGGCGTATGGGGATGCCTCCCGATCATCGTGCTCGATGTCTACGAACACGCATACTTCATTGATACGGGATCGGATCGGAAAACGTATATCGCCAATTTCTGGAAAAACCTCAATTGGGAGGCGGCGGATGCTCTCTACGCACAAGCTACTAAATAAACATCATCAGAATTTGGTGTTTGGGTTTTGGCGTTTGACTTGCCAAATACCAAACCCTAAACCCTACATTCCTCATTACTATGATCCACATCGGAAAGCGCGCGCCTGATTTCTCCGGCGTCATGGCCTATCAAAAAGGCCACGAGTTCGCAACGATCAGCCTCGCGGACTACAAAGGGCATTGGCTCGTCCTCTTCTTCTACCCTCGAGACTTCACCTTTGTCTGCCCAACGGAAATTCGAGGATTCGCCACGGCGGAGGAGGAATTCAAACAGCTCGGCTGCAACATCCTGGCCGCTTCGACGGATTCAGAGTGGTCACACCGAAACTGGTTCGAACGAGACCTCCCGGAGGTCTCATATCCGGTCCTTGCGGATGTCACGCACGCACTTGCCAAAAGCTACGACATCTACAATGAAGAAGAGGGGCTTGCGGAACGCGGGCTCTTCCTGATTGATCCGGAGGGCGTCGTCCAGTATGCGCTCGTCAGTGCGGGATCCGTCGGACGGAGCGTCAAAGAAACGCTCCGCGTCCTCAAAGCCGTCCAGAGTGGAGAGCTCTGCCCGGTCGAATGGGAACCGGGAGCGAAGACGCTCGGAAAAGCCTAAAATTCAAATTCCAAATAACAAATAACAAATTCCAGATATTTGGAATTTGTTATTTGTGGCTTAATGGACATTTTCAGTTGGTCTTTTGGTCTGTGCGGGAACATTCAGGATC
>CAZWYJ010000081.1:0-3054 GCA_964638165.1 uncultured Gammaproteobacteria bacterium
TGTACAGCAACAACGGCCTCCTCTCGATGTACGTCGAGGGCGATTCCATGGAACCGCAGGTCCACGACGGAGATCTCGTCGTCTTCAAGAAAACGACGGAATGGGTTTCCGGAAACGTGATGGTCGTCTGTCTGGATGGGCGATTGCTCGTGAAGGGCGTCATTCGCGGGCCGAAAGGCGATACTCTCCTTCGTTCCACGAACAAGAACTATCGGGACATCGAGATCGGAGAAGAATCGTTTTTCCTGGTATACGGCAGGGTGCTGCGCATCATCCGGCACTGGGAACCGAAGTCCGTGTTGTAGAAAGTTCGAAAAATGAATTTGCCCCCTGCTTAATAATTCTTTTCAGTGCTATCCTCCAAAAACAAGAACACTAAGAATAGGGGGATGTTCATGGATAGCAACATGTTCCTTGTTGTTCTGATCGCAGTCTGTATGCTCTTCGTCGTTACATTCTTCTCTCAAAGAGGAAAAATTAAGTCTTCGCGAAATGATCTATCCCGGGTGCGAGAAGAACTTTCCCAGGTAAAAGCGAAAGTCGAACGCCTCTCTCGGTATGAGTCCATCGATGATGCCGAACAAGAAGCCGAAAGAATCAAGGAAAGAGCCAAGTATGAGTCTCAAAATCTGCTTTTTGAATCAAAGCAAATGGCTGAAGAGATTCAGCGGCAAGTCCGGGAAGCTTTGGACGACGCCAACCGCAAACGGAAAGACGCCGAAGCTAAAGCGCAAACGACTCTAGCCGCGGCGGAAGCCGAAAGCAAACGCGTTCTGAGCGAGGCGGAACGGAATGCGCAGATCATCGCAGGCAACGCTATGGAAGCCAAGAACAACGCCTACTTTTACGAGAAAACCCTTACGGCCATCAAGAATACCATCGAAGGATATGGAAATGAATATATCGTCCCAACTCCGAATGTTCTTGATGACATCGCGCGGGAATATGGGAACATTGATTTGAATTCTCAAAGGGATCTCGTCAAGAATAAAATCAAAATCATGACGAAGAATTCGACCGCAGCAACATGCGATTACGTCGAGAGAGACAGAAAGGCGACTGCCATTCGATTCGTCATTGACGCTTTCAACGGTAAGGTCGATTCCATTCTCTCCCGTGTCAGGAAGGACAATTTTGGAGTATTGCGCCAAAAGGTATATGACGCCTTCTATATGGTGAACAGCAACGGCAAGGCATTCCGAAACGCCCGCATCAGCGACGAATACCTCTCTCTACGCCTTGAAGAACTCCGGATTGAGGTGGCCATCCAAGAACTCAAATCCCAGGCAATGGAAGAGCAACGGCAGATCCGCGAGCAAATGCGCGAGGAAGAAAAGGCCCGGAGAGAAATAGAGCGAGCTATCCGAGAAGCGGCAAAAGAAGAAGATATGGTTCAGAAGGCCATGGAGAAGTTGCGAGGACGCATAGAACAGGCAAAGGATGAACAACGGGCGAAATACGAGGCTCAACTGCTGGAACTCGAACAAAGGCTAAGAGAAGCGGAGGAGAAGAACCAACGTGCCATTTCCATGGCGCAACAGACAAAACGCGGGCACGTCTACGTGATCTCCAATATCGGATCATTTGGTGAGAACGTTTATAAGATCGGCATGACACGGCGACTGGAGCCACTTGATCGAATCAGGGAACTCGGAGACGCAAGCGTTCCCTTTCCCTTCGATGTGCATGCAATGATATGGAGCGAAGATGCGCCATCCCTTGAATTGGATCTGCACAAGCGATTCATGTTATCTCTTGTCAACAAGGTCAACTACCGGAAGGAGTTCTTCCGCGCCTCTTTACAGGAGATCAAAGAAGAAGTCGAGAAGGTTGGGGCCGATACAAAATGGACGCTCCTTTCAGAAGCTCGGGAGTATCAGGAGACGGTGGCTATAGAGAAGGAAATTTCGGAGAATCCGGATTCCAAAGAAGCGTGGCTTAAGCGACAGCTTTCGATTGAACAACATCGATCATTATTGCAGTTCAAAGATGAGGAAAATGGAGACATCGCCGAAGAAGCGGAAGTGTCGGAAGAAATCAGCGCATGATCTCCAGAGCTTCCGTTCAGAAGTCCTCTGTATGATATCGAAGCCGAGGAATCGGAGGGCCACAATGAGCAAACAAAAGGTTTGGATTATTGCAGTAATCATCTTTTCGCTGCTCGTACCACTACCAGCCGTTGCTGATCCTCGCGACGTCCCCACCACCACGGGAGACGCAAGACAATACCTTGCCGAGAATCCGTCCGACGATAAAGTCCGAGGGCTGTACGAGCTGATCAAAGGGATGTTCCACGGAACGTATCTTGTCCTTCCGGCGGCAGGCAAAGATGCGGCGGATTGGGAATACGTCGCGACGGCTCTGGAGACGACCAACCGCTTCGAAAAACCCGGGTCGGTGAAGTTCTTCATGCGGAGGAAGGAAGGACGATATGTCGGGTTCTATTTTGATTCGAGCTTCTCTCAGCGAACGAAGTTCCGCTGTCAGTTCGTAACGACATCGGACAACATAATCGCATATATCTTCCCGTCTTCGACTCCAAGCATCCTCACGAGAATCAGATGAATCGACACTTCAAGGAGTGAAGCCTATGAACCTCCGAATGCTTCTGTCCTTCGCCGCCGGGCTTCTGACGGCTGTGCTTCTCTATCAACCGATCGTCACGCAAAAGAACGCGCACATCGCGCACCTTGAAGTCGAACAGCTTCGCATGGAAGCTGCGGCGAACCAAGCGGCCGGTATCCTCCACCACGAACGGCTGATGCACTTCGGGAGCATTTCGGCGGATACGACGACACGGATACCCAATGCCGACGCTCATTAACGCCGTCATCTACGCCCGCGAATCCGCGGACGACTCGAAGGGCACATCCATCCCGGCCCAGATAGCCGAAGCGCAGAAATACGCCGCTCGCGAGGGATACGAAATCCTTGAGACGTTCTCGGACGAGTCCTGGAAGGGCTGGCAAATGGACCGCCCCGCGTTCACCGATATGCTGGGACGAGCTAAGGCCGGGGAATTCCGCGCCATACTCGTCTGGGACTATTCCCGGT
>CAZWYJ010000081.1:3064-4745 GCA_964638165.1 uncultured Gammaproteobacteria bacterium
CCGGTTCGGCCGTGACGCCGGCGAGACGATGAAAATTATGGATGAACTCGAAGCGTACGGAGTGCTCGTCATTTCGGTCACCGAGGGGCGCATGGAGGGCGCGGACGGAAGATTTTTGAGATGGATCAAAAACGTCATGAACGAACATTACGGGGTCATACTCGGACGAAACGTCGTGCGTGGACACATGGAGGGGGCGCGGAATGGATACGCGGCTGGGGGGCGTCCCCCGTACGGATATCGGAAGGCGCCGGTTGTCGGAGAGAATGGCCGGGTAAGGTTCCGGTTTGAGCCGAACGCGGCAGAGGCTCAAATCGTGCGGAGGGTATATGAGGAGTACGCCGCCGGGAAGCCGATGCATGTCATCGCCGCGGCGCTGAATGGAGACGGAATCCCGTCCCCCGGGGGATCCCGGTGGCAGACCGGAACGATCTCGCGGATACTGGTCGCGCATCAGAAACAGTACCTTGGGGCGCAGATCTACAATCGATCGAAACGGTTCAAAAAGCAACACAAGTGTCAAGTGAAACCCTCGACGGAATGGGCTATCGGATATGACGCACATCCACCGTTGGTGACCCCGGAACTCGTTGAGGGCGTGAATGCTCGCCTGCTGGCTCCGAACGCGACGATACGCGGGCGCTCTTCAAGAGCCGCTCAGCATATGTTGAGCGGTTTGATCCGGTGCGATCTCTGCGGATCCCCGGTCATCGTCGTCCAAACGGTCAGCAACGGAGTCCGATACAGCTATGTGACGTGTGCGCTCCGGACGTATCTGCACGAGCTGAAGGGAAAACCCAAGTGCCCGGGGCCCCGTCTCAGGATGGAGGCGCTTGAGCGGATGGTTTCCGATGCGGTCCTGAATGAGGTTTCCCACGAGATGACCCTCGCGCGGATGCATCATGCCTACGAACAAAAGACGGCGATGACGCTGGCGCTACAGAAGGAACGGCATGCGTCCGCGACAAAGGCGTTGCAGGACCTGGGACGACAGAAAACAAATCTGGTCGATGCGGTGTCCAATGGAATGCCATGGACGGCAGCGAAGGAAAAACTCGAAGAGATTGAGGGGAACATTCGGGCGCGGAATGCGGAGCTGCGGGAAGCCGCCGAGACGCCGATCGAATCGGACGCGGACGTGATGGAATTTATACGCGAATTGAGGGAACATGTGGCGGAGATTCGGGAAGACCCTGAGGCGATGCGGGCAGCGTTGCGAGCGCTTGTGCAGGAGATGCGCCTCGGACAGGAAACCCTTACGATTACATGGAGATTCCCGCTCGATCCGCTGGTTTTGGATTTAGCTCACTGCCACTGACCAGCAATGGACAGTGGCAGTGAGCTAAAATTATTCAGGGCTTCAACAGTCCTACAATGACCGCCGCCTGATTCTCCGTCACTGCCTCCCTGGACTCGGCCAACGCCAGCGCGATCGTCAGCCGCTTCCTCCACCCGTTACCCAGCAGCTCCGGCGCGAACTGCACCATGAGCTTGGCCACCGCGTCGAAGTACCTGTGCCCCGTCGCCCAGCCGGGCTCGAGGATCCGCGCGTTCGGCCCCGGCGTCCACCTGGCGATCAGCCCGGCGAGATACGCCCAGCAGCAATCCGCGTTTCGAGCGGCGTCCGCGAACCACGCTTTCGTGACGATGATCCTTTCGATGTCCTTCAAACAAAGCTCGA
>CAZWYJ010000082.1:0-4637 GCA_964638165.1 uncultured Gammaproteobacteria bacterium
GATATCAATTTTTGTCTTATACATGGGCAGAATGAGTTTTTGGGTTCACAGCTTTCAAGGGAAGGGAGCTTGCTGTGAGAAGTCGTACCTCTTTGAGAGAGTTCCCCTCCCTTTTGCCGAGTGAAGCGAGGCTAAGGGAGGGGTTAGGGGTGGGTGGGGATGAAGCAGGGAGGGGACGGGCCCGCCCGCCACGCAAGCCGAGCTTGCGAGGCGTTGCGGCCGGGGGTGGGTTCGGGAAGGGCTACGCGATGCGCGTCTACTCAAAATATTTCCTCCCCTGCAGTTGCTCCGGCAGATAATCCTGATCTACCGGTTCTTTGAAATGCGGATTGTACTTATACCCCTTTCCATACCCCAAATTTTTCATGAGCGATGTGGGTGCATTGCGAATATGGGGCGGAACCGGAAGATTCGGAAGATTCCGCACGTCCCCGAGCGCTTTTTCATACGCCTCATAGACCGCGACTGACTTTGTGGCCCGCGCGAGATACGTGGCGCACTGCGCCAAGATAACACCACACTCCGGCATCCCGATCTGATGACAAGCCTGATAGCAGGCCACGGCTTGTTCAAGCGCTCGCGGATCAGCGAGACCGATATCTTCGGATGAGAAGCGGACGAGGCGACGCGCCACGTAGAGGGGGTCCTCGCCGGATTCCAGCATGCGCGCGAGCCAGTAAAGCGCGGCATTATCGTCTGACCCGCGCAGAGATTTGTGAAGCGCAGAAATGATGTTGTAATGTTCCTCACCGTTCTTATCGTACCGGTACTGCGTACGCTGCAAAGCGGTTTTGAGCGCATCAACCGTGAGTCGGATCGTCCCATCTTTCTCTTTGACCGACGCGTTCACCGCGAGTTCGAGAGCATTCAAGGCGGATCGTGCATCCCCGTCCGCAATGCGCACGAGCGCACCATAGATATCCTCATCAACGGAGATCTTCCGGCCGCCCAATCCCCGCTTTTGATCCGTGAGCGCCTGCTTTAAAACGCGGACGATATCATCATCATCGAGGCGATTGAGCACGAAAACTTTGCAACGCGACAGCAGGGCAGAGTTCACCTCGAAGCTGGGATTCTCCGTGGTCGCTCCGATGAGAATGACAATGCCCCGTTCCACGTGAGGCAAGAAGGCATCCTGCTGCGCTTTATTGAACCGATGGATTTCATCAATGAACAACATCGTGCGCTTTCCCGTATACCCAAGCTGTTCTTCAGCCCTCTTCACGACCGCGCGCACCTCCTGGATCCCGGAGCTCGTAGCGGAAAGCTCCGCGAATTCCGATGCGGTTTCCTTGGCGATCAGTTTGGCAATCGTCGTCTTTCCCGTGCCCGGAGGTCCCCAGAGGATGATCGAGGGCATACGGTCGCTCGCAATGAGATTCCGAAGCGGCTTCCCCTCGCCCACGAGGTCTTGCTGACCGACGAGTTCATCAAAATTCTGCGGACGCATCCGGTCCGCCAATGGAGCAAACGCCTGACGACGTTCTTCTGCCGCTGCGTCAAAGAGTGAAGGCATGGAACAAATATAGAACGGACGTCGAGAGGATGCAAGGGAATAAAAACCGGCCCGCAGGGAGTAACCCTTTGGGCCGGAACGATCGAGCGTCGTGAGTGATGGAGGGATGACCGACTCGGTTGGTTGTTCCCTATCGAACTAGACGTTGACGATCATGTAATCCGCACAGAGGAACACGTCCTCCGTACGGATGGCGACGTCGTCGCTGACGCGGTTATCGCGACGGAAGTCCTGATCGCTTCCAAGTGTCGCGAGTTCCCGAACGGTTCCCCCGAGGATCTGATCCTCGAGGTACGCGTCCGTGCCGATGGTTGGATCGTGATGGGTGATGCCCACACGCTTCACCCCGGCCATCAGCGCCTGTCGCGCGATCCCCTGCGGCGTCCCGTGTCCGAAGCCGGACGTTTGGGACTTGTACCGCGCGAGATCGTACTGCCCGTCAATGATGAGCACGTCCGCGCCCTTGAAGTGCGCGCGGAGGGCGGCGGGCATTCCCGCTACGTCCTCGTGATCCGTGCAGATCACGAGAACCTTCCCGGTTGTCCGCTCCTCGAACCGGTACGTGATGCACGTCGAGTTTCCGTGATTCGCACGCTGCATGCGAACCACCAGGCACTCCCCGAGCTCGTACTTCCGGTTGTGGATGGCGACCTGCTTCTTCTCTCTCTCGATGCGTTGGAACACTTCGAGCCCGAGCTTCTGCAGTCCGCCTTGCGGATGAATGAGCAAAACCGTGACGTCGAATCCCTCGAGGGTATCGAAGTCCATCTTGCTCATCACGCTTTTGGCGTCCACCGGGAATCCGGGCCTCCGGAAGATGCTTTTCACCACATCCTTCGGCCCTTCGCCCATGTCCTTGGGTCCGTAGAAGACCATGGGGACGTGCGGAATGAACGTCGGGGGCGACAGGGTCAGCCCCAACGTGTGGTCATGATGGTAGTGGGTGAAGAGCAACGCGAAGCGAAGCCCCGTCCCCAATTCCTTCATGTAGCTGTTGCTGGCGGGGACGAATCCCGTACCAACATCCACGAACAGCTTCATGCCGGGTGGCAAGCACTCGGACATGACCTCGAAGCAGGTGGTGTTGCCACCGTACTTCAGACTCTCGGGGCTACTGATGGCAATGCTGCCACGGCAACCCCACACCTTCAGACGCATGCTTTCCTGGCTCATGAACACTTCCTGTTCTGAGTCGGGGTACCTACACATCACGTGACGCTCGAACGTGCATTCCTTTTATACCAAAAAAGATCACTTTTGTCAAGCAATCTTTGCATAAACAGAGCGAGAGAACCTCGCCCCTACATTCCAAACCGTCGCTGTCTCGCAGCGTATGCCTCCAATGCCTTATCGAGTTCAGCTTCATCAAAATCCGGCCAATGTTTTTGACTCCAATAGAGCTCGCTATACGCAGACTGCCACAGGAGGAATCCGGAGAGACGCTCTTCTCCGGATGTTCGGACGATCAATTCCGGATCCGGGAGCTCCGGCCAGTACAGATGCGCACGAATTGTCGCTTCGTCAATTTGATCCGGCGCAATGCCTTCCGCAACAATCTTTTTGCACGCATCCACGATTTCCGCTTGCCCGCCGTAGTTAATGGCAATCGTGAGCGTCGCTCGCGTGTGTTCTGCCGTACTCCGTTCCGCGTCCTCGATCGCGCGCAACACCGAGTCCCGCAAACCGTCTCGACGTCCGATCACGCGAATACGAATATGACGCGATCCGAAGTATGCCAATTCTTCGCGCAATCCTCGCTCAAGCAAATCCATGAGAATCCCAACCTCTTCCGTGGTGCGCTTCCAATTTTCCGTTGAGAAGGCGAACACCGTCAGATGTTCAATCCCCCGATCCAAGCACGCATCTCCGATACGCCGTAATGCCTCATACCCGGCCTCATGGCCACGAAAGGCCGGGAGACCACGATCCTTCGCCCATCGACGGTTTCCGTCCATGATGATGGCGATATGCTTTACGGGAGATGTCGGCATAAGAATTGGCGTAGAAAAAAGCCGGCTCAAAACGGGTAGGCTCGCAGAAAACGATAACAAAGAATCTCATCCTTGTCATCCCTTTGGCATTCTGGTACATTCTGGCCACCCTTTGGACGAAGCGCGAGCACATTCTAGTACAAATCGTCGGGCCGTAGCGCAGTTGGCTAGCGCGCTGCTTTCGGGTAGCAGAGGTCGCGGGTTCAAGTCCCGCCGGCCCGACCATCCCCCTTCGCCCTAACGGGCTTCGGGGGATTTTTTATTTTAGTGGAATATTTGGTATCATAGGATAATCCTTATTCGCTTATCTCCCTGATCTCCTGAATATGCAAAAAGATACACTCCCCGAGGCGGAAGTAATCGAAGCAGCGCCCAAATACGGCACGCTCAGCCTCGTCGTCGCCATCCTGGCGTTCCTCGCCGCCGTGGCCGCCATCGTGCTGAACCTCGTGATGAAGCCGGACACGAGCGCACTCGAAGCCCGCGTCCGCGCCGTTGAGACGGGCGTCCGGGCGAATGCGGATAACATCATCGCCCTGTCAGACGCGCAGAGCACCATGGATGAAAAAATCACCAATGTCGTCGACTCAGGCACGGCAACGCAAACAATCACCGATGCGATGGATTACGCGTATGATACACAGACCGGAAAGCTGACCCGTAAAACGGATAACAGCGTCATATACACGTTTGAGCAACCGAACAATTACCCTGAAGAATACCGACTCGTTCGGATTATGGGTCTGAATGATTCAAAACTGATCGTACACGATATCGGGGCGATAAACGCTGACTATTCACCGGGCCCCACACAGGACTATGACATCTGGCTAACCGATCAACTGAAATACATCAACCTGAATAATCCCTCCGAAGGCCTGAGACCGTACGTTGTCCCCGAATGGAAAAAACAGGCAGCCCGCGAGGGGCTTGAAGCATTTCTGCAGTCCATCCGATAACGCCTTCAATTCGCAACACCGACACCTCCTTAAAAATGGAGGTGTTTTTGTATCCCGTGCCTGTGGCGGACCGGCCCGACCATCCCCCTTCGCCCCCATAGCTCGGCTACGCCGAGCGTCGGGGGCTTCGGGGGATTTTGTTTTGTGACGGGTATTTTAGTGATACAAGCA
>CAZWYJ010000083.1:0-2075 GCA_964638165.1 uncultured Gammaproteobacteria bacterium
CCTGCGAGATCTCTACGATAGCATCGCAGCGCGCCATTTGCATCTTCGAGAGCCCTTCGACCTCATTCCCCACCACGATCGCGCACGGGTACGAAGGCGCGAATACCGTTAGATCCGTGGCGCCCTTTGCCCGCTCCAAACCGATCACCTGCACGCCATCAGCCTTCAGACGGTCAATGCAGGAAATCGGATCAACAACCTTCTCCCATGGAACCGCCTTTTCCGCACCGAGTGCCGTTTTTTTGACCGAAGCATGCTCCGGCGTGGGCGTATATCCTGCCAGCCAGACTTTTGACACGCCCAGGGCATCCGCGGTTCGAAAAAAAGCCCCGACATTGAGGGCTGATCGGACATTGACGGCAATGAGGTGAACCTCCTTCATTTGCAGGCACATTAGCTCATTTTGGAGAAAAAAGGAAGGTATTAGGGGCGCGGATCGCAGATCGCGGGGCGCGGGTGTAGTAAATCCCCGGCTTAAACATACCCATCCCCTCATCCCCACCCATCCCCGGCCCTTCCCTGTTTCATCCACACCCACCCCTAACCCCTCCCTTATTTCTCGCTTCGCTCGAAAGGGAGGGGAACTCTCTTAATATACGCACCGCCTTTCATAGCAAGCTCCCTTCCCTTTCAAGGGAAGGGCCGGGGATGGGTGTGGATGTTTGGTGGGTGCATTTCCCTCATATGCTATCCTCCCCGAGTATGAGACCTCTTTCCCCCTGCGCCCCGCGATCTGCGCCCCGCACCCTTCTCCTTGCCATCATCGGACTCCTCCTATCCACCCTTTCCGTCTCCGCACAGACCATCGAGACAGTCACCCGCTCTATCGTCTTCCCCACGGAGAAGACTGTGACATTCCAAGATGATTTCGGCGATGCGCGAAGCGGACACCTGCACGAAGCCAATGATCTCATGGGCCCGAAGATGACCCCGCTCTATGCCGCGGTCAGCGGACGCGTGCGGTCAATCAATGACCCGGAAGAATCCTGGGGCTATGCCGTCACGATCTCGGATGCCGACGGATGGACATATCACTACCTCCACATCAACAATGATACGCCGGGAACGGATGACGGGAATGGCGGAACCGAACATGCTTATGCTCCGGGTATTGTCCGCGGCGCCACGGTCACGAAGGGTCAGCTCATCGGCTGGATGGGAGACAGCGGGAATGCGGAGAATGCCGGTTCGC
The DNA here is from genome assembly GCA_964638165.1 of uncultured Gammaproteobacteria bacterium. Lineage (GTDB taxonomy): Bacteria > Patescibacteriota > Patescibacteriia > 2-12-FULL-60-25 > 2-12-FULL-60-25 > 2-12-FULL-60-25. The sequence continues at coordinate 1,193 of CAZWYJ010000083.1, forward strand.
ACCTCCACTTCGAGATCCGCATGCCGGACGGAACCGCGATCAACCCATTCGCGAGCCTCACCGCAGCGCTCAATCGCACGGCAATATATGACTTCGTTCCCGCAACCGTGATGGCCGCGAGCCCGGATATCAATGCTGACAAAGGATATCTCGCTGACCCGGGAGTGACGCCTCCGTGCATGTCCGGATCCCTGGTCAAATCCTCTTCCACGAGCGCCGTCTACTACTGCGGCGCGGACAGCAAGCGCCATGCATTCCCGAATGACCGCGTGTACTTTACCTGGTACGAAGATTTCGACGATGTCACCACGATCTCCGAAGAGGCGCTCGCTGCCATTCCGCTCGGCAAAAACGTGACGTATCGCCCGGGCGTTAAAATGGTCAAGATCGAATCCGTTCCGAATGTCTATGCCATTGATAAGAACGGAACGCTCCGCTGGATCCCCTCTCCGTCCATTGCCGCCACGCTCTATGGCAAAGACTGGGCAAAAAACGTGGACGATCTCTCGATCTCCTTCTTCACGAACTATACAGAGGGAATGCCGGTAAGGGAGGTGGAATAGAAAACGCTCATAAAAAAGCAAAAGCGGACACCGAGAAGCGGTGTCCGCTTGAACACGAACGAACGAAGAACAGCAGTGACTACACCTTCCGCGTCCAGGTTACCCTGTACACGCGCCGGCCTTTGCGCGCGTAGAACGTGGCAATACCGCCTTCCGCTGAAAGGGCCGTGATTTTGTCATAGGATCTGGATTCCTCCGTGCCCCAGACCACGAAGTGCTTTCCATCACGACTGGCGCAGAAGAGGGACTTGCCGTCGTGGATGGAGAGACCACCGATCCCGTCATAGGGCGCAGATTTCTCCTTGCCCCAGACGACGAAC
>CAZWYJ010000083.1:2175-4548 GCA_964638165.1 uncultured Gammaproteobacteria bacterium
GAGACCACCGATCCCGTCATAGGGCGCAGATTTCTCCTTGCCCCAGACGACGAACCACTTTTTGTCGCGCTGAGCGCAGAAGAGGAGCTTTCCGTCATGGATGGAGAAACCCCAGACCTCATCGTAGAGCCCGGATTCCTCCTTGCCCCAGACGACGAACCACTTTTTGTCGCGACGGGCACAAAAGAGGAGCTTTCCATCGTGTATGGAGACATAACCAATCCCGTCATAGGGCGCAGATTCCTCCTTGCCCCAGACGACGAATTGCCTCGCGTCACGAGTGGCGCAAAAAAGGAGCTTCCCGTCATGGACGGAAGGAGTCCACCAGATGTAATCGTAGGACTCGGACTCCTCCTTACCCCAGACCACGAATGACTTCCCGTCGCACTTGGCGCAAAAAAGGAGCTTCCCGTCATGGACGGAGTGCTGATCAGCATCCTTCGGAAGGAGGCCGACTAAAGAAACGGCGTATCCTTCCGGATCCGGCAAGGCTCTGTCCGGATCATCCATGAGCGCCTGAATGTGCGCCTCTCTGATGCGACCGCTGTGGATTTGAGCGATGAACTCTGCGAACATTTTTGAAACGAGCATGACTCACCTCGCATAGCAGTTAGAAGCAGCTCCATGTGCGCGAGCCACCAATAACCTTCAGTATGGTTGGCAAACAACCGACACCATTGCCGGATAAGGCAATATGCATTATATTTTACAGATTGTCAAGTCTATCAGATAGAGATCTATGAAATTCGGCGATCACGCAATAGGCACAATTACCCGCTTCGACGACAAGGGACGGGGCGTTTTTGATGTCACGCTCCAAGACGGCAAAGCGCGCGCCTTCCTCATCCCCTTCACCACGATCGGCGACACGGTTGAGGCATCTTTCATCAAGCGCCAGGAAGGCTGTTTTATCGGCGAACTGAAGAACCTCATCACCCCAGGACCCAGCCGAAGGCAAACTCCAAATCCCAAATCCCAAACTCCAAACCCTGGGATGCTCTGGGCGCATATCAATTACGAGGATCAGCTCGTGTTCAAGCGCGACATGATCAATCGCGCTTTCGCCGACGCCGGCCACGAGGAACGCGTTGATAGCATCATCCCCTTCCCCGCCGAACATTTCACAACCCTCACATACAAGGGCGCGGATCACGGTGCGCAGGGCGCGGCCAAAATTTCCGCGCCCCGCGATCCGCGATCCGCGCCCCTCTTTTACCGGAATCGTATGGACTACGTGTTCGGATGGAAAGGCGAACTCGGATTAAAGGAATACGGGAGTTGGAACCGTTACATTGATCTCAAAAACTGCGTCCTTCTTTCGCCGGATGCGCCAAAAATCCTCGACGTCTTCCGTGCCTTCATGAAAGCGCATCCGGAGCTCAAACCGTGGGATGCAAAGAAACACGAAGGAGATCTCCGCTACGTGGTGATCCGCGAAGGGAAAAATACCGGCGAGCGCCTGATCGCACTCATCGTCAAAGACCTCGCACGCATTACCGACGCTGCGCGCGAAGAACTCGTCCGCGAGCTCGACACATTCGCGCAGAACATCGTGCTCGCAGAAAACCCCGCGCTCACCGACCTCTCCTTCGGCCGGACCATTGTTCCGCTCAAAGGCAAAGAGACATTTGACGAGATCATCAATGGCACGCGCTACACGATACAGCTCAATAGCTTCTTCCAGACAAGCCCGGTCATGGCCGCAAAATTACAGGACGTCGTCGCAGAGATGGTTTCCCACGCCCTACGATCTACGCCCCACGCCCCTCTTCTCGACCTCTATTGCGGCCTGGGCTTCTTCGCCATCAACCTCGCGCAACGTTTCCCAAACATCCGCGCATCCGGGTTCGAGATGTACCAGCACATGATCGACCTCGCGAAAGAGAACGCGAGGCAGAACAATGTCGCGGATCAATGTGAATTCACGGGCGGAGCAGCAGAGGAACTCGCATGGAAAGATATTGAGGCAGACACGGTTATCGTAGACCCGCCACGCGCAGGATTGCATCACAAGGTCATCGAGACGCTCCTCGCGAAAGCGCCGAAGACAATTATCTACGTGTCCTGCGACTATCACCACCTTGTCCGCGAACTCACGACATTCAAAACCGCGTACAAGATCACGGAACTCAAAGCCCTCGATCTCTTCCCCCACACCCCGCACGTGGAGGTCGTCGTGAAGATGGAGAAAAGATAATTTCACGCCCACGCATGAACAAAACCCACCCCCGGCCCCTCCCTGCTTGCGCATGGAGGGGAGCTTGCTATGAAAGGCAGTGATATATTAAGAGAGTTCCCCTCCCTGTACTCAGGTGTGTAATATCATCGGGTTGTCACCACTCCGTATAGAAAAAGAAAGAGAGATTTGTCACA
>CAZWYJ010000084.1:0-4462 GCA_964638165.1 uncultured Gammaproteobacteria bacterium
TGATTTGAAAGCTTTACCATTTCATTTGCCGCAGAAGGATTGCTCGCGACATCAATATCCTTAAAGGATACTCCTTTTTCCGTAAGAAACTCTTTGACGAGTTTGCAGTACGGACATGTTGGCGTTGAATAGACAGTGACGTTCATAGCATGGATGTGATTAAAACAAGTATATCACATCCCGACCAACACGCGAAGAGAGAATCCGAATCATCGAGTGCGCTTCTTTCGAGGAGCGCTCTGCACCTTCCGCTCATTTGCGAGATCTTCGAGATACGCCAGTGCCGTTCGAACGCCTACCCCCGTTCCTCCGTATGGAATATCCGCTCGATACTCTTTTTCACAAAAAACCGGACCCGCAATATCGCAATGCACCCAAGGTGTATTGCCGACAAAATGCTTAAGGAAAAGACCGGCCTTAATCGCTCCGGCAGATCGCCCGCCCGTATTGTTCACATCCGCGACTTTCGACCGCAACGCCTCATCATAGTGTGAGATCAACGGGAGCTCCCAGAACAGCTCCCCCGCTCTCTTCGCGGCCTTTCCGATGGTCCGAGCGAGATCTCGATCGTTTGACACAAAGCCCGTGCAATCATCTCCGAGCGCAACAATGACCGCTCCTGTCAGCGTCGCAAAATCAATGATCGCATCCGGCTTAATGCGCTTCACCGCATAACTTAATGCATCGGCCATGGTCACGCGCCCCTCCGCATCCGTATTCAGAATCTCAATCGTCATGCCGTTCATGGCGCGAACGACATCTCCGGGACGGTACGACGTTCCGGACGGCATATTCTCCACGGCCGCAAATACGCCATGGACCTCCACCGGAATATTCAATGCTGAAAGTGCGGAAAAGACGCCGATGACGACTGCGGCGCCTCCCATGTCAATCTTCATGTTCGTCATGGAGTCCGCGGGCTTCAGCGAGAGTCCGCCGGAATCGAAGGTGACGCCTTTTCCCACCAGAGCAATGCGCTGCCTCGCCCTCTTCTTTGGAACATAGCTTAGATGCACGAAAAACGGAGCATGCGCCGACCCTTCCGCCACAGCGAGCGCAGCGCCCATACCCATGCGCTCCATGGCAGAACGGTCATAGACCTTGCACGTGATGCCACTCCCGCGCTTGGCAACAGCCTTTGCCGCCACCACGAGATCCGCCGGCTTCATGTGACGAGGAGACGTATTGATCAGATCGCGGGCGCGCGATATCGCAGACACGCAGATCTCCGCCCGCCTCATGCATCGCTCCAATGTGTGGCGACGGGGAACGCTCGATTCAAGAAAAATGACAGAGGAGAGAGGCATGCGATCCCGTTTACGCATCCGCATTCCGAAATGATCACGAAATTCGTACGAGCCAAGCGCAAACCCTTCGATGAAAGATTGCGTCATTGCTTCAGATTCGCTCCCGGCGCCCGTCTCTGCCGGAATGACGCTCGCCACACACTTCGCCTTTCCCTCCTTTGCGACCTTCGCCATGTGTCCGCCGAGCGCCCGCCATGTACCGGCCTTGAGATCCGATACTTCGCCCAAACCGATGATGCATACCTTTCGCGCTTTGATACATCCGAATGTCGGCACAAATACGCGCGCACCACGTGATCCGTCAAAGCGCTCCTGACGAAGGAATGTTTTCAAACGCCCGCCAAACGCCTCATCGAGGCGCGTGATGACGCTGTCTTTCTCCCAGTGACCCTTTCGGGCGTACGCGACGAAAAGATCGCATGCACTATCGCAGACATCGTCCGCGCTCACAGTGATAGGCAACATAAGAGTCATTCGGTGATAGTACCCTCCTGTTTGATCACATCAATGAGCTGGTCCGCATTCGGCAAACCAACGATCATGGTCGTATTCACGAAGAACGTCGGCGTCGAATCCACGCCCAAGGCCGCACCGTCATTCAAATCACGAGAAATGACTTCGCGCGTCGAAGTCGCCGTGAGGCACGAAACGAACGCATCCATATCCAATCGGAGCTCCGCCGCGTGACGAATGAGGTCATCACGCTCGAGCACATCCTCTTCCATCAAAAATCTGACGTACGGGAATAGGACGTGCTGCTGATCCGCGCATACGGCGGCAGCGGCCGCCGGGAGCGCTCGCGAGTGAATCGGGAGCGGAAAATGCCGATAGGCAAAACGGATCTTCCCGCGAAGTTCCGAACGGACGCGCTCGACTTGCGCATACGCCTCACGACAAGATGGGCATTCGAAATCTATGAATTCAATCAGCGTAACAGGAGCATCACTCGGACCATCTATCGTGAGACCATCCGGCAATAGCAGCGAACGCGCAACCTCCACTTCAGCCTGATCCGGCTCATACGGCTTCAGCTCAATGGACGGGATCGAATTAGGCTTGGTCTGCGTCAAAAGAACGATCGCGACTGTCCCGAAGACGACGGCCCCAAAAAACAGGTAAAACTGGAGCGCGAGCTCACGCGTCGGAACCGGGGTATCCGCATCCAGCGTCCGATCGAACCACGCGACAATGAACAGGAGCGCGGCTGTCACGGCCGAAGCGAGGCACCACGTGCAGAATGCCCTGATCTCGAATGCTTGAACGAATGTAAGATACGCGGATTCGATCAATCCGCACGTCACGCCGACCATCGTGAGACGATAGAGCCACCGACGCTGGAATGTCGGCAGGGCCGTACGAAAAACCATGAGCCCCGCAATGCCCATATAAAAAACCATTCCGAAGAGCGGAGTGGGCAATCCGAACATCTTCGCTTGCGGAGAGAGGCGGACCACATCGCACCCATGCGTGCCACCACACGCGATCGGCCCTCCGAAGACATACGTGATGAAGAGATAGGTCGCCACGAAGAATCCGACCAGGGCCAAAACGAACATCGTGCGACGCGCCCAAAAAACGCGCTGGAGAGCAGTCATATCTGTACAGCTTAGCGATGAATGGGGTTTTGGTAAAGGCAAGGTCTCGCATTTCGGGGGTCGTAGTTCGTATTTCGGGACATAATACAGACCCCCTTTATAAAAAGGGCTCTTATTAAATGCATTTTCCCGAAATACGAACTCCGAGGCTTGACGCTTCCGCCCCCCTAACCCATTTACCTGCACGTCGAACCCCACAACCCTCGTTCCGCCTCCTTTGCTTCCCGCTCCAGCCGTATCAACTCGGCTTTTCGTTCCGGTGCAAGCGGAAAACTCGTATACGCATAGGCATATCCCTCTGCGACAAGTCGAGCATTCACATCCGTACCATCCGCGAGAATGACATTACGCAGAAGACGTCCATACTTGTCCCGCTCGTCCGCCTCCGCATCCGCATCCAACCGAATGCGCGATCCCTCACGCAGGACTGACTTGGAAAAGTCCGAGGCGTCCTTGCCAAAGCACTCAACCGCTTTTCGCGGATCAACGGTTTCCGGCGTATTCACGCCAAGCATGCGAATACGAACCTTTCCGACGCCGTCCAGATCCGCGTCAAAGGTATCCCCGTCAACCACGTGAACAACCGTAGCATTCGTCGTGACCACCGCCGGATTGCCGGTATTCGAAATCGCCTCCTCGTCTTGAATATCAACAAAGAGCATGTCTTCATCTTCCGGCATTTCCTCATCAATCACGACCGCCTGATCCTCGCCGATCACGTAGGACGTGACGCTGTCCCCGACCTCTGCGGGCTGAGGCGCACCCTCCGTGGCCGCATTCCTCCAAGCAGAGGCCAAAAAAGCCACCCCGAGGACAACACTGACGGCAATAAGGCGCAAAAGTCGGCGACGGGAGAGTGTGGACATAAAAAGAGTGTAACATGGGGCAGGGGCAAGACAAGTGGAGAAAAATCACGTACGCTACCGGTATGTCAAAAGAGACCCTCCCAACCCCGGGTTTAGACCGCGAACACGCGGATGCTGAAGCCGCGATTTTTGCCGCAGAACTCGGCCATGTGCCGACAATAGACCTGCATGGGCAAACACCCGATCAGGCCATTTCCCTGCTGGATGCTTTTTTGAATCACGAATGTCTTCAGGGGACGGAGGCTGTCAAAATTATCCATGGACGAGGGAGCGGAAAACTGCGCACGGCCGTCCTCGCATTCTTGAAAGAGCACCCGCTCGCCCACCTCGTTAAAGACGCCTCGCACGTCGGTCAGCAAGGTGGCGTCACGTACGTGGCATTGGAAAAGATAGGCCGATAAGGGATTGGGCCAATAGGCCTTTATGGATATTCCCCCTAGAGGCCTAAAGGCCTAATTCCCTAACCCCTTGTTTTGATCCGGATCTTTGCCTCCCATTCTCCGGTTTCTTCATTTTTTGTCACCGAGATCCCCTCGTCCGCCGTGCCAATCACGGGCTTGGCGAAATGCGTGATTGCGCACCCCATGAATGACCCTTCGACTTTCGTATTCGTGATGAGGTTTAGGCGTAATTCCTGACACGTCTCGCTATTCTGATCCGCCACTTTGATGGCATTGTCGAGCATATACGCGAG
>CAZWYJ010000085.1:0-4114 GCA_964638165.1 uncultured Gammaproteobacteria bacterium
CTCAACCGTGTTCTGGCTGATGAGGTTTAATAAGGCTTGCACGTGACTCCAACGCTCGGAATTGCGAGCGAGGGCGAACTGACGAGCTGGATTCAGGGCCACGATAACGGCACCCGCGAGCACGGCAATAAGGGCAATGACGATGAGGAGTTCGATGAGCGTGAAACCCTTCATCCTTTTTTGCAACTTCATAGTGTGAAGTAATTTTGGATAAATATGATTTTAGTCCTTTCTATAAGGTTGAGGATAGTATAGCACATAACAACTTCCAAAGAAATATTTTGCCTCATCGTAGAGCCTTTTTCTTAAAAATCCGTCACTTTTGACCAAGAAACGATATCCACAGGATTTCGATTCGCCAGATAAATCTGATACCTGGCCACGCGGTCGTCGACCGTAGACTCCGTCTGAATCGTCCAGCCATCTTCGGAGACAATCGGGCGGATCGTGCAGGAAATGTCTCCCCCGATATCCAGCACCTCGTTTCCGACATACGCCCCATCCCTGCCCAAACGATCGATCGCCACATCCGCGCACGCATTCGCCGCCTGCTCCGCAAGCCTCATCCGATGCTCCTCCACAAACCCTTGGCGCTCACGAACGACCGTGGCAATGCCGACGATGGCAAAACTCAACATGATCGCCAATAGGATAAGCAACGTGATAACCATCACGCCGCCGTGCGGGCGAAATTTTTTGCGGAAACGCGCTCGTGGAGAATATCGACGTTGCATAAAAGCAGACTACTCACGACGGACGGACGCGCTTCCTGTGAGGGTGAATGGGTGATGATATGCACCTTGCGACTCCCGCAGGTCTCCGCTCACTTCAACGCGCACGATCGGCGGATCCATGCTCGAGCGTGTGAATTCCACAGATGAGATCGTGACCTCGTTTGAAGTTATGGGAAGTTCTTCCGATCCCTCTTCCTGCAGATATAAACGCCCATCCGCAAGCCACATCGTGGTCGCCACCGAGTCAATCACCACGGAAAGTGAATCGCCGGAGATCCCCCCTTCCGGAGAGATGATTGACGATGACTCCCGCACATTCGCCAAAGCGCGACTTAAAGAAAAACGAATCTGCTCATGAACGATTGATGACGTCCGTACGCGAGCGCGGGTATCATACATGGCTCGTGACGTAAAAACGATCGCCGACGTGATCGATGCCGTGATCGCCGTATAGATGACCAATTCAATCAGCGTAAACCCCCTTCGTTGCATGCGGACAGTATAGCAGGAAAGGGTATTAGGGGGTTAAGCCATTAGGCCTTTAAGGGCATCAAACGAGTAGTCCTTTCCCCTAAAGGCGTAAAGGCTTAACCCCCTATTTCCCTACACCAGATCCCTTCTCTCAAACCGATACTAACCTAGTATGCGGTTACGATACGCAATGCATACCGCTGAAAAACGGAAATGTAGAAAACATTATCCTGGTAATATACGTCCGTCGGCACATCATCCACACCAAAATCCACTCCCCCGTAATAGGTGATTGCCGGAAGATTGGAAATGTCATACGCCTTAAACTCTTCCTCACCCAATGAAAGTACGAACATCAGATTTCCTTGAGAATACACGCTGTCTACGCTCACTTCGTAATCCAGCGATCCTAAAATTTCCGGATCCGCAGGATCGTTAACATCAATAACAACGACTTCTGGACTATCTGGAACCGTGCTTACCTGACGGCCGACGTAAAGATAATTCGTCTCAGGATCAACGTAAATCCCCTCGCTATTATTTATCCCGGGGAGATCCAGTAACGTCACAATATTTGCGTCCGTCGGATCAGACACGTCAACAATGACGACCTCCCGGTCATCCACATCCGTCGCGAGGTATGCGTAATTTCCTCTCACCATCACATCGTTCACATCATTCCCAACCGCAACCGAGCTTTTGATGCTCGGGTTTGTAATAACGCTTGCATCAATCACATAAAACTCCGCTGTTGCTGGACCCTCTGACCCGAAATAGACGTAATTTCCGGCAAGATCCAAACTCCGGCCCTTCTGATTATTATTTGCGAGCCCGTATGTCTTTTTGAGACGCAAATTATAGGGATCGCTCACATCAATAATCTGCATTTGCCCGGAAGGGTTTGCGCTCGGCACGAAAGCGTATTTACGCACACCGTCTACAGCAACCTCGTTAATGCCGAATCCCGTATTGATCGAATCCATCTGAACCGGATTCATGGGATCCGAAACGTCCACGGTCCAAAGTTCATATGCCGCCGTAGCGGAGCCATGACCGGCGAGGTAGAGTATGGTTGAATCAACCTCGACGGCGATCCCCCTGAATCCATTTCCGAAATCCAGCATATTCCCGACAATCGTCGGATCATGCCAATTTCCTTCCAAATCCCCACCCAAATCTTCCGATGGCAGGTTTCGCCAATCTCCTAAAATCGTAGAAAGAGAATAGAGGCGTGGCGATCGGCCCTCTGGCGTCCACGAAACATCAACAGTTACTTTTCGTTCCGTCGCACTCAAATCCGTAATGGTTACCGTGCGCGTTAATCCATCCTCGGCTTCAGGAGACCCCGACAGCGACCAGCCACTTTCACTAAAGACAAGCCCGTGCGATCCGGCGGCCAGAGCGCCCCAATCCGTATCCCGAATGGATCGTACAGCTTCCAATCCCTCTTCCGCGAGCGAGATGGCTCGCATCTCCGCATCCGAAGACGCGACGTGGGTTAATTGCCCGGACAGTGAAAGGAGCACCGTGGAAAGCATGATGCCGAGGAGAACGATGGCAAACAACACTTCGACGAGCGTAAACCCTCGGAGGCGCTTTGAACGAACACGAGTACGTAGCATATCAATTATGTACCTCAATCATACCATACCGATTGACGGTTATGGATGCCTGATGCGAGCCATTCGCGATCGTGACCGTCCCCGTTGCCGTGGCATTCCCGAACGGCGGAGTAAAAACGAACTCGGGCGATCCCGCGATCTCCATCTGCGGAGCGAAAGGATTCACGAGATCAAGAGCCTCATCGCGCGATCCATACGTCTCTCCTTTAAAAAAAACCGCCGCGCTTGTCCCAAATGCTACTCCCCATGATGACCCGTCCCTTCCGCTCATTGCCTCATCGCGTGCGGCGACGAGTTCGTTTCGAATCGTCTGAACCGTTCGATCAAGTTCCTGCACGTAGAGCGCCGAAACGCCAAAAGCCGCCACCGTGCCAAAAAGAATGATTGAAAAAATAATCACGACGAGAAGCTCAATGAGCGTAAAACCTTTCCGTTGCATGCGAACAGTATAGCAGGAAGACAGTCGGTGAGTCAGTGAGTCGGTACGTCAGTTAGTAAGTTTGTATTTTTCGACTCTTTCACTAAAAAGCCATATCTTCATATTCACTCATTGACTCAGTAACCAAGGAGCCTCTGAAAAACGATGAGTCGCGACGGGCTGGAGCGAGAAAACGACGAAGACGTATGCAACATACGTTGAGGAGTTTTCGAGTGAAGCCCTAGCGAATCGCGTTTTTCAGAGGCTTCCTAGTTAATTCCCTGTGTGATCTGGTAGATAGGCGTCACAATGGACAACGCAATAAACCCAACCAATCCTCCCACGAGAAGCAATGTGATTGGCTCTATGAGCGTTGAGAGATTCTTCGTGAGCTCATCCACCTCCTTCTCGCTGAACTCCGCCGCCGTCATCAAACTCTCCGCGAGCCGACCCGTGCGATCCCCGACCTTGATCATGCCAACGGTAATTTTGGGAAATAGGTTCGGATACCGTTCAAGCTCGCTCGTGATTGCCTCTCCCCGCTCGACATTCTCCGCCACCACCCGCAACTGCTTGCGATACGCAAGATTGGACGCGGATTCCGATGTCACGGCGATCGCCTGAACGATTTGCACCCCGCTCGTCAACAGGATACCCAAAATGCGCGTGAAAAAGGCCACCTGTATGGCGCGGAGAAGGTTTCCGAATACCGGAAGATGCAGGAGCGCGCGGTGTACGGCAAATCGTATGGCCCGCACGCGATAGAGGAGACCGACGACGACGACAATTGCAACGACGATGCCGATCAGATACGGCCACTTGTGTAGAACAAAATTACTCAAAGCGAGCAAGGCTTTTGTCGTGGCCGG
>CAZWYJ010000086.1:0-4050 GCA_964638165.1 uncultured Gammaproteobacteria bacterium
GTTCCCCTCCCTTTCGAGTCCGCCTAGGCGGACGAGAAATAAGGGAGGGGTTAGGCCCGCCCGCCACGCAAGCCGAGTCTGCGAGGCGTTGCGGGCAGGGGTGGGTGTGGATGTAAAGGGAAGGGCCGGGGATGGGTTCCGTTCTACGGGAGGGGTGTAGACGAGCAGGTTTAGGAGCGACTAGTATTGTCTTCCTTAAATGTAAAAATGCGATGCAGAACGTACTGAAATGCAACTGATGTGAAGAATGCGATCACGAAACCAATATAGTCGTACCAATGGAGAACGTCTACGAAGATAAAAAAGATGAGACTCTGCATGGCCATGCTGGTTCCCACCACGCCCACATACCGCACGATCATCCGATAGTGAAACGCACTCACGGAAAACGTCCACAGACGATGAAGGGTGAAATTGAATGCCGCGGCGAGTGGCAAGGCGATCATGTACTGGATTGTTCGGTTGCCGTCCTCCCAAAATACGCGAGACATCAAATGGTAGAGCGTCACGTGGATGACTGTTGACGTTCCTCCGACAACGCCGTATTTAAAAATCCTCCAGAGCTCATTCGCATGCGATCGCCTGACACAAAATGATCCGAGCATGATATCGCAATCGCCGTACAAGCAATCTCGAACGAATGAAATCATCCCCCTCTTTGAGAGGGAGGTCGGCGCAGGCCGATTCGGACTATCTGATACGTGTCCAGTTTCCATATATTTGTACAGAGGGGTCTTCCGTCCGCATACCGGAAGATAGGGTGATACGGGAAGCGGAGAGTTGGTCAAAGGAAACGGGTTCCCACCCGAGCTGACCCATCGCGTCAACACTCACGCGCTTGCTCCCCATTGGCCCGCTGAAGACGATGAACGACCCGTCTGAGGCATCCATACGTGCCAGCGACCACCGACCATCCGGCTCCATACCGAATGGGAAAGCGGAAACGAGCTGTTCTCCGCGCACATTTGAGATGACCAAGCGACCACCACCGTTTCGGGGCGCAAACGCCGCCGCGCGCTGAACCGTGAGGAGATCAAGGCCGTTCGCGTAATGCCTTTCGTACGGGTAGAACGTCCGGATCGTTCGCGTGGAATCAATGCCCCACGCGGTCCCGCCTTCCGCGTCCGCGACAACGTATCCGCCGGAAACCGCGGTCACAAGTGCGCCGTCAACGAGTCCGTCGGACAGAACGAGGCGAGCATACTCGCTCCCGTCAGAGGCGTAAAGGACGAAGTCCGCGCTGTGGCCCGAGGCCGGAACGACCGCGATTTCCGGCTCGCCGTTTTCATCCATATCACCGATCGCGGCATACGCGCCGCGGACGTCCTCCTCTCCGAACGGGTAAATCGTTTTCGTTGAAGATGGGGCAATAATGAGCACGACTGTTGGACGACCCGGCTGCGTGGCGTGAATACCAAAAGAAGACGGGAGAACCTCCTCCGTCAACGCGGAACCGATGTTTAATCGTCCGCTCCCCATCTTTCCGCGATATGCCTCATCGTGAACCGCAACGGGATCGGCCGTTTGCAAAAGCTGACTCTTGAGCCTCGATGGCAACCAATCTGGATGCGCGGACTTCAAGAGCGCCGCCGCACCACTCACGATCGGCGTGGCCAGGGATGTTCCGCTCCAACCCTCGCTGTATCCGAATGAAAACACCTCGTCATCTGGCAAAACGGGTTCCGCAGCGAGTATTCCCACGCTCGGCGCGGATATATCAATACACGATCCATAATTCGCATACGAAGCTTTTCGATCATCACTATCCGTTCCGCTAACCGCGATCAAGGAAGATCGATTCGTCTCCATGCAAGCCGGGTAAACTGGCAAAACATCAAGATTATTGCCCGCCTTCTCTTCGGCGTTCCCCGCCGCGGTAACGACCAGGACATGATGACTGTCGGCATAGGCGATCGCGCGAATCAACGCATCGTCAATGAGAGGTCCTTCCATGCTCAAATTGATAATCTGCGCGCCATGATCCACGGCATAACGAATGGCCCGCGAAACCGAGTCCGTGGAACCGCTTCCCATGGCATCGAGCGCCACGAGTGGCATGACGCGGACATGCCAGGCGATCCCCGCCATCCCGATACCATTCCCTCCCCTCGCTCCAATGAGCGAGGCAACGAGCGTACCGTGCGCAATACTTCGTTCCGTCTCATCCCCCACCCGATGTGCCACCACGTCATTCGTCTCATGCACAAAATTCCAACCATGGACATCATCAATAAACCCGTTCCGGTCGTCGTCAATGCCGTTTGAAGGAATCTCCCCTGTATTCGTCCAGATATTATCCTTCAAATCCTCATGCGTAATATCAACGCCCGTATCAATCACCGCCACGATGACATTCACCGACCCGGTCGTTACCTTCCATGCCTCCGGAGCCTGAATTTTTGACAGATACCACTGATCGCTCACAAACGGATCATTCGCCGTCTGCGCAAAAACGACGAACGGCACAAAACCGCACATGACGAAAAAAACGGCTAAAAAAAGGCGAGAAAAAACCACAAACACCAGTCTAGCATACGCGCGATCGCACGAGCATTGCGGAAAGTCAATCTCCCACGTATTGTGTAGGAGCTAGTAGCAAGTAGCTAGGAGCTAGGGGTATTATGATATCTTTTGATGATTACATGGATCGACGTCATAACATCCTGATCCCTAGCTACTAGCTACTAGCTACTAGCTATGACCAAAACCGCCCTCAATATAAAGCGAGGCATCCTCTTCATCGGCGACATCCTGATCCTGCAGGCCGCGCTCATCGCCTCCCTCGCCCTTCGCTATCAGTCGCTCGATCTGCAAAGGATGCTAAGCGTGCACCAGGCACCCTTCTTCATCATCTCCATGATCTGGGCGATCGGCTTGTTCGTCACCGGACTCTACGACCTCTCGCGCGCACAGAACAGCCTCAATTACTTCCGGACATTCCTGGAAGGCATGTTCGTCAACCTCCTCATCGCCTTCGCCTTTTTCTACCTCATCCCGATTTTCGGCATCGAACCGCGTACGGTTCTCATGGTCTTCTTCGCGGTGTCACTCCTCTTCATCTACTGCTGGCGGATGATCTTCAATACCTTTATCGCGAAAGGCTTCCTGCGGTCCCGCCTTCTCTTCATCGGTCCGTGCGCCGACGCGCAAATGCTCATTGAACAGCTCAAGACGAGCACGCTTGGATTCGAGCTCGCGACCGTGCTCTATACCACGCCACGCACATCGCACGAAGCGGATGGCATCCACTGGACGAATAATATCGCGCACCTGCCGAGCCTCATTCAAGAAGATCGGGTCAGTACCATCGTCCTTGGGAGCAATGTGGACGAATTCCCCACAATCCGTGACGCGCTCTACCAGTCGCTCTTCACATCCGTCGCCCTCATTGATCGCAAAGAGCTGGAAGAAATTCTCACCGGGCGCATCCCCGTGGCTGAAGCGGACAAAACGTGGTTCCTCCGCAACCTGAAGGAATCCGAAAAAACGTGGTTTGAGGCGGCGAAGCGCGTGCTCGACATCACGCTCGCCATCCCATTCGCATCCCTCACAATCCTCGTCACTCCGATCGTCGCCCTCCTCGTCAAAACGACATCGCCCGGACCGCTCTTCTATACGCATGAGCGCATTGGAAAACACGGAAAACGTTTCCTCATTTGGAAATTCCGAACCATGAAACAGGATGCGGAAATGTCCGGAGCGCAATTTGCCACCAAAAACGATCCGCGCATCACGACGGTCGGAAAAATTCTTCGGGGCCTGCGCATTGATGAGCTTCCGCAGCTCTGGAATGTCCTGCGTGGAGACATGTCTTTCGTTGGACCGCGCCCCGAACGGCCGGAATTCGCGGAACAACTGACACAGCGCATGCCATACTACGCGCTCCGACATCTCACGCGACCCGGACTGACCGGATGGGCGCAGGTGAGGTATCGCTACGCATCTTCCATTGACGACAGCCTCGTCAAACTCCAGTACGACCTCTACTACGTGAAGCATCGCTCGCTCATCCTCGACGCCGCCATTCTTCTCAAGACAATCAATACCGTG
>CAZWYJ010000087.1:0-963 GCA_964638165.1 uncultured Gammaproteobacteria bacterium
AGTTTTGTCGAATTTTGTTTGATACTCTTGACATTTTGCTTATTTTTTGGCATAGATACGGTTTGGCAAAAGGAGGTTCGCTTTGAAGAAGCCAATCATTGCTATTACGGGAGGCGATCCGTACTTTTTTGTGGAGATCGCGGGTGGCGGTGAGCCAAGGGGGCCATTCGCGTCTTATCCCAAGGTCATCACTGCGCCATCCACCGGCCGTTCATTCACCGTGCAGATCGAGGCGACAGGATCTGACGGGAAAGAGGTCTGTCTTACGGAGACGTTTTTCTTGCCTGCTCAAGGCAAGGTGCGACCAGCGCGGTCGCCTCGCAGGGCAACGCCATCGGACCCGTCAGCCCCTGATCCCTCTACGGGGTCTCTCGTAGTCCTCGATTCATCCACGAAGACTCTGCTACCTCCTGCGTAGCGCCTGTCTTCCACTCGCCCCTTCTCTCTCTCATCTTCGTCTCCCTCGTGACCCCGTCTTTGGCTTCGGCCATCGGCGGGGTTCAGTTATAAGCCTCTTAAAAAAGCGGCTTGCTTGCGCTTCACTCGAAAACTCCTCAATCCGCCGCGGCGGATCTTCGTTCCCTCGCAAAAGCCTCGGGACAGGCTCACTTCGCTCCAGCCCGTCGCGACTCATCGTTTTTTATGGCTTCCTGCGCAAGTCTTTGTATCCGTAGGATCGGGAGCCTGTCCCGAGTGCATCCGAGGGATCTGTAGGTCGAAGGAAAAACAAAAGAGCGCACCGTGTGGCGCGCGCTTCTGTTCTCGTGTTTGTATGCTTACAAAATTTTATCTACCAGTCCGTACGCCATCGCGTCCTTGGCATCCATGAAATTATCGCGCTCGGTTTCTTCCTCGATCTTTTTGATATTCTGGCCCGTATGCTTGGCGAGAATTTTATTCAGCTGACCCTTTGTTTTGATAATGCGTTCGGCACGGATCATAATATCCGTGGCCTGCCCTTCC
>CAZWYJ010000087.1:973-3963 GCA_964638165.1 uncultured Gammaproteobacteria bacterium
CCACGCCGCCGAGGGGCTGATGAATCATGATTTCGGAGTTCGGGAGCGCGAATCGCTTTCCCTTGGCTCCGCCGGCAAGAATGACGGCGCCCATGGAAGCGGCCATGCCCATGCAGATGGTGCTCACGTCGCAAGAGACGTGCTGCATGGCATCGTAGATGGCGAGCCCGGCCGTCACACTGCCGCCCGGGGAGTTCACGTAGAGTTTGATGTCTTTGGTCTTATCCTGACTCTCCAAGAAGAGGATTTGCGCCACGATGATATTCGCGATGTCATCGTCAATCGGGCTACCGAGCATGATGATACGATCCTTGAGCAAACGGGAATAGATGTCGTAGGCACGTTCACCCATCTGGGTTTTTTCGATCACGGTCGGGATCAGGTATCCGCGAGGGGATTGGGATGTGAGGGAATACGGGGTATTCATAGCTTTCTGGCAGTCTAACAGAGAGACTGCTAATAGGCAAGCGGAACGACCTTGTCCCTCTGCTCACTTGTTTTTTTGAACAGGTTATCCAAGCGGTTGAATTGCATGTGAAGAATCATTCAGTGAAATAAGAAGTATTAAAAAACACCCGATGGATCCTGTCGGGCGTTTTTTCATTCTTACTTTAGAATGTTCTCTCCACGGATGACTCGTATGAGGATCACGATGATCGCTATGACGAGCAAGACGTGAATGAAGCCTCCGAGCGTGAACGATGTGACGAGGCCAAGGAGCCACAGAATAATGAGCACGACGGCAATTGTCCACAACATAAAAATTGAATAGGGACTGCCAAGAAAATCGTAAACGATTTACGTTGGAAGTCTTATTGAATGAACCTCATCTCCACTATACGCGTATAGGGTCGAAGTGTCAATTAAATTTTACTTTTCCAATCTCATCACCTTCGCTCGCCCATCCTCCTGAATTTCCAGTTTGGCGCGAATGCGAAAAGCGGCCGCGCCCCTGTGTCCGCCTCCGCCAAGGGCCGTGGCAAGCTTGGAAACATCTCGCTCATGTCCGCGGAAGGATCCGCTGACCATTCCGTCCGAGTGCTCTTTGAGGAAGAGGATCGTGTCCGCTTCGCCAATGATTCCGCCGAGAAAGTTGACCATCTGTTCCGTGAGCTCGGATGGGACGCCTTCAAGTTCGTCCGCCGTGAGATAGGTAGAGGCGATGTCGTATTCCGATTCGTAGTGCAAGCGGGAGAGGACTTTGCCCCAGAGCCCAAGGACATCGAATGGCTGGTTCTTCCAGTAGTATCGGAGGATGTCATGAAAGCGCGCGCCATTGGCAATGAGCGCAGATCCTGCTTCGAGTGCGCTCGTGCTTGTGAGTGGATTGGAGAAGTTCCACGTATCCGTGCAGAGGCCGGTCAAGAGGCAGGTGCTCATGGCGCTGTCGGTCGTGATGGCATTCGCTTCCAGAAATCGGTAAATGACTTCGGATGCCGAGCTCATGTTTGGCATCACGATATTGATATCACCGTAGTATCCGTTTGATTTGTGGTGATCAATATTAATGAGGACGTACCCGGGCGTGAGCCGGGGGAGGAGAGCGTCTACGCCGGCGTATGTGAGATTGCTTGAGTCGAGGGCGATGACGAGATCGTATGCCTCGTCGAAGACGGATACGTCATTCGTATAGAGGTGGACGTTCGGAAGGAATCGGAATGTCCGGCTCGGTGCATCTGTACAGAAGATCGTGGGCCGTTTCCCTTCGCGGATCATCCAGTTCGCCAATCCGAGCGTGGCCCCGAGCGTATCTCCATCCGGTTTTTGGTGGGAAATCAAAAGGATCCGGTTCGATCGCCGGATGAGGTGAAAAAGCTTTTTGAATTCATGTGTTTGCGTTTGCATGCGAATGGGGGAGCGTATCGGAAATCGGCATGCGCGTCAATCCGACCGAACCCACCCCTAACCCCTCCCTGTGAAACAGGGAGGGGAACTCTCTTACATATGCACTGCCTTTCATAGCAAGCTCCCTTCCCTGTACTCAGGGAAGGGTCGGGGATGGGTGTCGAATGAAGGGTCGGCCCCCTTATTCCCTAAAGGCCTAGTTCCTTAAACTCCTCTCGTTCTACAATTCCCCGCGCTTTTTCAGTTCATTGATCGTCTTCTCAACGCCTTCGGCGGTTTCCTCGGTCGTATCCAGACCCCAGTTGAGCCTTGGGGTGATGCGGAGTCTGATGCGCTTGTTCAGTTCGTGTTTAATTTCCGGTTCCGCGATTTTGAGCGCTTCGAGCGCCTCTTCCGCGCGATTCGTTGGGAGCACGGAAATGGTGCCTTTCGCGTATTTGGCGTCCCCGGTGATTTCAGCGCGCACGAGCGTGACGAGGATGCCGATCGGGAATTCCGTAGCATACGTAATACTTTCCGCCAGGGCCTGGTGGAAGTGGCTCACGTGCTTCTCGTGGTCTGAATGCATATCGGATTCTACATTACAGGAGGTTGGCGGTTTTGGGTAGAGTCGTATTTTATGTGAGGTAAAGCGGTCTTTTTGGCTCTGCTAAGAGGACTTGATTTTTTTAAAAGGCGAGTAATCTGCCTCACAGTCCGTACGTTCTCAATTCTATATGACTACCGCACTTTGCGGTGAGAAATGGAGCCTGTCATGAGCA
The DNA here is from genome assembly GCA_964638165.1 of uncultured Gammaproteobacteria bacterium. Lineage (GTDB taxonomy): Bacteria > Patescibacteriota > Patescibacteriia > 2-12-FULL-60-25 > 2-12-FULL-60-25 > 2-12-FULL-60-25. The sequence continues at coordinate 3,580 of CAZWYJ010000087.1, forward strand.
GTAATTCTAGATATAGTGGTCTTTACGGTTGTTTGATCGGTGGCGCCTGTGTCACTGTTGCCACTGTCTTGGTCCTCGGCGTGCTCGGCGTTTTCATCGCCTCTACTGGGAACGAAGCCTCTTCATCCTCGGTTTCTGCAACGGATGTTTCTCCTGCGCCGACTTTGGGGGTACGGGGGATTGCCAAGGGTCTTGGTGCTGCCCCCGAATGCCGATCTGGCCTTGCGTCCTTCGACCGAGCGTCTCAAATACATTTGAAGACTGGATCGAATGGTTCAGTCGAAGTGTATGGCTCTAAGGAGGCTCAGCGCGTTTCGGAAGCAAACATCATTAAATACATGCTCAGTCGGTAATCCACTGGTTTGACCAGTGGACTCACAAGGT
>CAZWYJ010000088.1:0-3112 GCA_964638165.1 uncultured Gammaproteobacteria bacterium
GGAAGTCGTTTATCAAAGGGCCTTGGCTATAGAATTCGAGGAACAACATCTACAATTTAGCCGAGAGCAAGAGATGGATATTTTTTACAAAAATCAGTTGGTTGGTACTCGTCGGGTGGACTTTTTTGTTGAGGACATCATCATGGTTGAAATGAAGGCCGTCATAAAACTCGAAGATGTTCACCTCTCTCAAGCGATGAATTATGTAGAGGCCTATCATTCACAAATCGGTCTATTACTCAATTTTGGATCCAAAAGTCTGGAGTTTAAAAGAATTCATAACAATAAACTTTTATGCAAGCAGGGCATTGATAAAGCCATCATGAAAATCCTTTAATCATGCGAATCATGGTTCAGACGTTTAATCCTGAAAATCCTGGTTCAGACAACAGCAAGCCCCCGTCTGCCATGAAAGACAGAACGGGGGCCCGAAGCGAGACAGAAGGACCGAGGGTCAACGAACAGGGGGCGGGAGGGACGGAACCGAGTCCGCCGGACGGAAGCCAAGAAACATCAGGCTACGTTCCGACATTTCTCTTTTCATTTCCTCCGCCGAAAGAATGGATAGCCGCCAGGTCTTTGATCCGGATCTGGGCCTCGGCAAGGACTGATGCGAGAGGAAGACCGTGCGCGACACATCTCCGTACGTAATCGGCAGTGACGCCAAACCATTTCTTTCGCAAGACGGTTCCAAAATATACTCAAGGTACGCGGCGAGGTGCGGACGAAATTCGAGCACCGTGAGCGCCATCTGAATCTTCGCGAGATCATCCACCCCCGGACGGGAGGAGTACCCGGTGACGTCAAAAACCTGCCCGAAAGAGGAACCATGCTCTGATGCGCAGCATTCTGTGAGCACTTCGAGCTGCGACGCGATGCGCTCACCAGCCGGACCCAAAGCCAAAGAATGCACAACCTCTTGAACGAGAGCGGACATGGAACGAGAACGGACCGTCACCCGATCGCTACCGAACGGTGGACGTGGAAACTTTGACGATTGCATCGCCATCTCCTTTCGAAGGAACAAGCTCCTCGATCCGGTTGTACGGTCAAAGGTGGAACTCGTCAACAGAACCGTCATCCACCCCTCTCCCCCTACCCCCTCCCCCGCCCGCCTCGCCTGACGCTGAGTGCATCCGAAGCGGATGGCGGGCGGGCCGCTCCCCTCCAGTTGACACATTCTCCGATTTCACCTAAGGTTATACACTATTCCGACGGAAGGAGAGAGCCGATCTGATAGTATCTCTTCATGGCTCTATCCCCTCGCCAACAGGCACAGGAGCAGATTGCGCGAGCATCGCATATCCTAGTCGCCACGAGACAGCACCCCTCCACAGACACGATCGCCTCGGCCGTGGCTCTTGGGCTATATCTCAAGGCCATGGGGAAGAGCGTGGACGTGACCGTGCCGGACTTTGAGCCATCCCAGTCCCCGGCCTTCCTCGAGGGCGTGGACATCATCCAGCCGAAAATCGGCGCCATGCGCACGCTACAGATCTCTCTCGATGTCTCAAAAACCCCAATTGATGAATTCCTGTACGACGTCCGCGATGGCAAACTGGAGATTACCGTTGTTCCGAAACAGAACGAATGGACGCCGTCGGATGTCGCGTTTACACACGGCAAGGACCGATACGACCTCGTGATCGCGCTTGATGCATCAGACATGGCATCGCTCGGACCCGCAGGGGAAGAATCCGCGGACTTCTTCTATCGCACCACGATCATCAATATCGCCGTAGATGCGACGAATGAACACTGGGGTCAAATCAATCTGGTGGATCTCAATGCCGTCTCCGTGACAGAGGCGCTCTTCAGCCTATTCTCGGAATGGAACGAGCACCTCATCGAAACCAAGATCTCGACCGCGCTCTTGACCGGCATGATGGCCAAGACCCGCGGATTCCGCACACGCAACGTGACGCCCCGAACCCTCGCGGCATCCAGCCGACTCGTGGCCATGGGCGCAAAGCGCGCGGACATCGTGGATGGACTGTGGCGCACGCGCTCCGTAAATACGCTCAAGCTGTGGGGACGCGCGCTCGCGCGACTTCACCATGAGAGCGATTTCGGCATCGTGTGGACCATGCTGTCGCACAAAGATTTTATTGAATCCGGAACCGGCGCCGAAGCCCTGCCGGACGTGATAGACGAACTCATCAGTACATCGCCGGATGCCAAGATTACCGCCATCATTTTTGAACACGAAACCGAGCCACATAGCGTATGCGTCACCATCGCCACCGCGCCTCCGCACAATGCCATCGAGCTCACGCGCGAGCTGAATTCCGTGGGGACGCGCGATCGCGTCACGATTTGCCTGCGCGAAACTTCTCTCATTGACGGAGCAAATCACATCGTAGACCTGTTGAAAAAGTCCGTGAAGAATTAGGGGAGGTAAGTGGTAGGTGGTAGGTAGTAGGTGGAATTTTTCTACCTACTACCTACTACCTACTGTTCCCATTCCCCCCGCTTCCTGCTATCTTTCCAATAGACTGACGGCCGAAAGAAAAAGAAAGGAGGTTGTCCATGGCCAAACGTCATGATTCCGCGTTCCTTCAACACCAAAACGATCCGCCTCCCGATGATGACATCGAGTGGCTCGCGTGGATCGGGGCGCGCCTCTGGCGTCCGTATTTCCGATACTCCCTGCTACCGAATGGGTGCCGGGAACCGATCCGAAGACTCGCGTCGCAGGATCTCCTCGGCATCGAAGAGATCATCGCGAACCATGAGCTGCCATGTAGCCTCATCGCCGGAAACAACGGCGTGGAGCTCATCGTGTATCGCCGGCCGGAAGTGCCCCAACCGGATGATCTTGATACGCTCGCGCGCATCCGCGACTCGCACATCTTGAGAGGAACCCTGCCACACCCGAACCCGAGGCTCGGCACGATCGGGCGTGCGCATCTCATCAGGATCGCAACACTCCCCCAAGTCATCCGCGCCTGCGAGTACGCCGGCATCACCGCGAGGCCGTCCATGCGACCCCCGTCCATGCGACCCCTGCCGTAACCCAAAACCAAACACGAACGCATGAACTTTCCTCCAGCCTGAACGGCGCACGCTCCTCGCGATGCGCCGTTCTCTATTATTCGGGTACGCAAAAGGC
>CAZWYJ010000088.1:3122-3872 GCA_964638165.1 uncultured Gammaproteobacteria bacterium
GTATCCGGCCGGTCGGGCATCCTCGCCAGGTAGACACCGACTCCGGATATCGCCTTCTACGACTCATGCACAGCATGCGTCGAATGAAAAAAGTATAACAGAACCTCTCAAAAAAAGCGAGAGTTCATGAAAAACAAAAAAAGAAAATCGCCGTTTTTCACAAAAAATTGTGAAAAACGGCGATTGAATCCTGTGGAAAAACTACTCGGCGGACGGAGTGGCCATCTGTTCAACTCTCTGCTCCAAATTTCCAAGACGCGTATTAATATCCCGAAGTTCGCGAACGATATCCGCCCGATCATGCGAGGAACGAATCACCTGCCTCTGCTCACTCTCGGCCTGAACCGCAGTATACGCAATGGACGCCGTCAAAATAATCGCGAGCCCCACAACGATGGATGCCGGCCAGATATGACGAACGCCCGTAGCGGCCTGCGATGCGTGATCATGGCTCACGTGCGTCGTGGGTCCGGAAAAACGCAATGACCGTGGCATTGGCTTACAGGTATCTCCGGGAGCAGGGCTATTCGCCGCCACACGAATCCGACGAGATGATGATTTCTTTGCTTTTGTTTCCGACATAGATGAAGTGCGATGAAAGAGAGAATTGATAATTGATGGCAATGCGAGAAGTATACCACATTCCATTCGTAAACGAGAGAGCCTCCCGTGTGGAAGACTCGGGCATTTCAAAATGAAAATTCAACCCTAGATTGTGCCACCCCTCATCCACAGGTCTCTGCCAAGACT
>CAZWYJ010000089.1:0-3803 GCA_964638165.1 uncultured Gammaproteobacteria bacterium
TATGGCACATCTTGAAGATGTATTATTCATACTAAGTCTGCTAGTCTAGAGCCTACCCTTTTAGGAAACTTTTGATCATTGGGGCTTATTTGTGATTTGTGATTTGTTATTTGGAATTTGAAATGTTTCCAGTTGACTCTTCTCTCTTCTCCCTGCATCATGCCTGCATGTTTCGCATTATCTTTCTCGGAGACATTATGGGACGCATCGGACGAGAGGCCGTTTCCCAAGGCCTCCCGTCTCTGCGTGAACAGTACCGGCCGGATCTCATTATCGCGAACGCTGAAAACGCATCGCATGGAGCCGGAATTACGTCCTCTGCATTGCAAGAACTCTCCGATGCCGGAGTTCACGCCTTTACGGGAGGGAATCACAGCTGGGACCGGCCTGAGGATATCAATCTCTACGATGACCCCGCATGGGCGCATCGGATTATCCGTCCCGCAAATACCCGGCGTGGCGAACCCGGGCGAGGATCAACGATCGTCACCACGCCCTCCGGCATCCGCGTTCTCCTCATCAACCTCCTTGGCGGACTTTGCATGCCCGGAACGCTTCAAATTGAACGCCCGTTCGAGGCCACGGACACGCTCATCGCCTCGCACCGGGCAGATCAGCCACACCTGACTTTCGTGGATATTCACGCGGAACTGACCGGAGAAAAGGAAGCGCTCGGCCACTACCTCGACGGACGTGTTTCCGCGGTCATCGGCACGCATACCCACATTCAGACCTCCGACGCGCGCATCCTTCCGGGTAAAACCGCTTACTGCACGGACGCCGGGAGAACCGGGGCATTCGATTCCGTCCTCGGCATCGAAAAGCAAAGCGCCATCCGTTTCTTCATGGGGTTCGGCCGTGATTCAAGCGATATCCCGGAAGTCGGAATGGCGGAGATTGACGGGGTCTTCATCGAACTGGATGAACAGACGGGAAAAGCCCTTCATATTGACACATTCCGAAAGCTTATTGAGGTTTTGCCAAAAAAGAGGTAGCCTACAGATACCAATTTTAACGCTTCCGCCTTCGTGCGGACTCTCCTATGAATAAAGCAGAACTTATCACGCGGATCGCGGACAAGGTCGGCGTGACCAAAAAGCAGGCAGAGGATATGGTGGAATCCTTTGTCGCCATCGTGACTGACACGATCCGCCAAGGCGGCGAGGTAACCATCGCGGGTTTCGGCGCCTTCATGTCGAAACAGCGCAAGGGACGGACGGGCGTCAACCCGCAGAATCCTTCCGAGAAGATACAGATTCCTTCCGTGACCGTTCCGAAATTCAAGGCAGGCAAGGGCCTCAAGGATGCTCTTAAAGGCCCGAAAGCCGCTCCGATGCCGTCGTCAATGCCAGCACCGGAGGAACCGGCCATGATGTAGGTTGGGATTTGGTATTTGGGCTTTAGAAGACAAAAAAGATCCGCGTGAAACGGATCTTTTTCGTTTTTATCATGAGGTACTAGTCCTCTGGACGAGTGAACGCGCCCTACTGGACAGGTCTGAGACTTGCCCCCTACTTCGCGTATTCCACCACGCGCTTTTCGCGGATCAGGGTGACGCGGATTTCTCCCGGGTACTTCAATTCCTGTTCAAGGCGCTGCGCGATGTCGCGCGCGAGCTTTTCCGCCGCCAAGTCGTCGATTTCCGCAGGATTCACGAAGACGCGCACTTCGCGACCGGCCTGGATGGCATAGCTTCGATCAATGCCCTCGAAGCTGTTTACGACCTTTTCCAGTTCCTCAAGGCGCTTAATGTACTGCTCATACGAATCCTTGCGCGCACCCGGACGAGCTCCGCTAATCGCGTCCGCGGCCTTCACGATCACGGCCTCGAGCGTATGCGGCTTGTCCTCATGATGGCCGATACTCTGGTAACAGATCTCCTCAGGCAAACCGAATTTCTTCATGATCTGGTAGCCGAGCTCCGGATGTCCGCCCTGCAAGTCATGGTCAACGGCTTTTCCAATATCATGCAAAAGTCCGCCGAGACGACAAACGCGCATATCCGCGCCAAGCTGCTCGCCGATCGCGATGGAAAGACGCGCCACTTCCATTGAGTGCATGAGCGCGTTCTGCCCATAACTCGTCCTGTACTTCATGCGACCGAGAATCTGAACGAGCTTAGGATCAAGTTCCGCCGTGGAGATGCCGAGTTCGTACAAGGCATCTTCTCCGGCCTTCTTCATGTCAATTGCCAATTCGCGCTTCGCTTCTCCCACGGCGTCTTCTATACGACCCGGGTGGATGCGACCATCCGAAAGGAGCTTCTCAAGCGCTCGCTTGGCAACCTGCCGGCGAATCGGGCTGAACCCGCTAATAGTAATCATGCCCGGGGTCTCGTCAACGATCAGTTCACAGCCCGTGAGCTGTTCAATGGCTTTGATGTTCCGCCCCTCACGACCGATCACACGCCCCTTCATTTCATCACTCGGAAGCTCCACGTAAGACGTGGTCGTCTCCTGCACGTGACTCGCCGCCTGTCGCTGAACAGCGACCGCAAGGATATTATGCGCCTTCCGATCAATCTCATCCTGAGACTGCTCATCGAGCTTGCGGATGCGCGATACGATCGTGTCGTGATTCTGCTGTTCGACGAGCTGCATCACGCGCGCGAGCGCCTCATCCTTGGTTAAGCCACTCACCTCTTGAATCTTCGCCAGCTCCTCATCACGCAACTTCTCGATCTCCGCCTTCGTCGCTTCCACGGACGCAAGACCGGATTCGAGATTTTTTCGCTTGTCGTCCAGCTCAATGAGCTTGGAGGCGAACTGATTTTCACGGTTCGTTAATTCCACGCGCTCATTATTGAGCTCGTCGAGCATGCGCTTCTGATCAAGACGCGCTTCCTCAAGAATCTTGACCGCCTTGTCTTTGGCGCGGATCAAGACGTCCTTCTCTTTGTTCTCCGCATCCTGAATGATGCGAATCGCTTTGGCCTCCGCGCTGTTCGCATCGGTCTTTCCTTTGGTATCACGGACGTACCAGCCGATGCCTGCGCCCACGGCCGCGCCGATCAAAACATATAAAACGATGGTCATGCTTTTGCATCGTCTTGGCTATGATAAGACAAACCTCTGGCGGTCTTCTGATCTTCGATTGTGTCGAGATGCTCTCCGCGGCCACACGAAAAAAGTCACCGCGATGTTCAAACTCAATAGGATCAATAGAAGGCCGCCCGGAAAACGGTTCAATCCTCATCAACCAAAACGACAATCAATGGTTCGGTGATTTGAGGGTATCACAGACCGGCGATTCCGTAAATGGACGTCGGGTACTTTTGTCGTCATGGGCGCCAACAAAGGCTTAAAATGGACATTTTCAAAAAACGAAAAAACCGACAGTCTTGCGCGACCGACGGTCTTCGTTGGTGCGTCGCCCCGGAATTGAACCGGGAACCTTGGGCTTAAGAGGCCCCTGCTCTAACCAATTGAGCTAGCGACGCAAGGCGTAAATTGTGGCCAAAATATACAGGTCTCCAGACAGGATGTCAATAAAACCCCCTTCATCCTTGCCCTGAACCAAGCCTTCTAGTATGATCGGCAGGCAATCATGCCCGTGCATCCATAGCTCAGCTGGATACCCGCCCGCCACGCAAGCCGAGCCGTGATGATGCAAGTGCCTAGAAAAAACAATTCCCTGACAATTCATACAGCACCTTTACATTGAGGCTCGCGAGGCGTTGCGGGCGGGGAGCGCACATTGCCACATGCGGACTCATACAAATATCATGCATCCATAGCTCAGCTGGATAGAGCGCTTCCCTCCGAAGGAAGAGGCCAGACGTTCGAATCGTCTTGGGTGCACCA
>CAZWYJ010000090.1:0-3695 GCA_964638165.1 uncultured Gammaproteobacteria bacterium
CGCTCAACGCCCGTTCCCACGATCGGCGCATCCGGACGGATACACGGCACCGCCTGGCGTTGCATGTTCGATCCCATGAGGGCGCGGTGACCGTCATCGTTTTCGATGAACGGGATGAGTGACGTACCGATGGAGAGCAACTGCTTACTTGAAACGTCCACGTAGTCAACCTCTGCAACATCCACCGTGGTCGGCTCCCCGTGCTTTCGACAGGCAACACGCTCCAAAAGAAAACGTCCGGTCTTCTGATCAATCGGCGTTGTTGCCGGAGCCGTGGTCCCGCGCTCTTCCGTGAAGGCATTCAGGTACACGATCTCGCGCGTCACGTACGGCACCACCGGGACTCGATCCATGGAGACCTTTTCCTGCAATTCCTTCGCGATCTCCTTCGTGACCTTCTCACCCTTCTTCGCCACAACTTTCCCCTTGCCATCAACCGCATTCACGCGAAGTTCTTCGCCAACCGCATCTTTCCCGTCGTTCTTCGCCCAAGACTTCACTCGTCGGTATGGAGTCTCGATGAAGCCGAAATCATTGATGCGGGCGTAACTCGCCAAATGTCCCACCAATCCGATATTCGGTCCTTCCGGAGACTGAATCGGGCAGATGCGTCCGTAGTGAGTGCGATGCACGTCGCGAACGTCGAATCCGGCGCGCTCGCGCGTGAGACCGCCGGGACCCATCGCGGAGAGACGACGCTTGTGTTCCAGCTCCGAGAGCGGATTCGTCTGATCCATGAACTGCGAGAGCTGCGAACTCATAAAGAACTCGCGAACCGCGCCAATGACCGGACGTGCATTGATCAACTTCGCCGGCGTGAGCGTGCTCACGTCCTGCGTGGACATGCGATCCTTCACGATGCGCTCCATGCGCGCCAATCCGATGCGGAAACGACTCTGCACCAATTCGCCGATCGCGCGCACGCGACGATTGCCGAGGTGATCAACGTCATCCGCGTCTTCCTGCGTGATATTGAGCCGGATGATTTCGCGCATGATCGTCACGATATCCTCTTTACTCATGATGCGGTTCTCCTCATTCGTCACCGTCTCGCGATCTGATGGCATGCCAAAACGCTGATTGAACTTGAAACGACCAACAGCCCCCAAGTCGTACCGCTCAAAACGGAAGAACATGGAATGGATGAGAGACTTCGCGTTATCCGCCGTCGCAAGATCACCCGGGCGAATGCGCTTGTAGACCTCAATCGTTCCTTCCTCCTCGGTCTTCGCCGCATCCTTTGCAATCGTCGATTCGATGTAATGGTTGAGCGGGTGCGTATCAACATCCGTGAAGAGCGCGGTGATTTCCTCGTCCGTGACCAATCCAAAAGCACGCAAAAGCGACGTTGCTGCCACTTTGCGCTTTCGGTCGATCTTCACCCAAATCACGTTCTTGGCATCCGTTTCGAATTCCAGCCACGCGCCGCGGTTCGGGATAAGCTTGGCGCCGTAGTACCGACGTCCGCGAATGGCTTCTGCGGTAAAAAATGCTCCGGCCGAACGCACGAGCTGGCTCACGACCACGCGTTCAACGCCATTGATCACGAATGTTCCGCGATCCGTCATGACGGGAAGTTCCCCGAGATACACTTCCTGCTCTTTTGATTCTCCCGTGCGCTTGTTTGAAAGGCGAGCCTTCACGCGCAGCGGAGCTTCGTAATTAATCTTCTTCTCCTTGGAGGTCTTCTCGTCGAATTTCGGTTCGTCAAAGAAGTATCCATCCAGAGATAGTTCGAGATCGCGTCCGATGAAATCCTTCACTGGCGAAATCTCGCGAATGAGTTCGCGAATCCCCTCTTCGAGGAACCATCGATAACTGTCGCGCTGAACCTCGATGAGGTCCGGGAGCGCCATCGCATCGCGCGATGACGTGAAAAACTTCCGCTCCCGTTCCTTCGGCGGAACGCGGCGGAACACCTGCTTGGTAGGCATGAAGTGTGAAAAGAGAATCACGGAGACCGATCCCGCTTCCACCCCAACAAAGCAGACATGTCGGCTGGGGACGCCGGGGGAAGAAGCAGCGATCGGGCGCGAAGAGAGTGAGAGCGCATCGGCGAGGCCACCGCCTTCGAGTCATAAAGACGCGATGGATGTGCGGGGCCGTACCGAGGAAACGGTGGAATAGCCATTCATTGGACAATGTCCAACGTCGAGGCTTTTGGATTTGGATGCAGACCGAGGAAAAATCGAGCATCGAGCGACGCGTACGCAATAGTACGCAGAGCGAGAAGCGCAGATTTTGACGAAGGTATGCGCCAAATCCAGAAGCCCAAGCCATAAGACGCAAACGCCTCCCGTGACGAGTCGTGTCGGGAGGTCTCTGTATCTTTTCCGTTTAGGTGTGTGTCATTGAACCGTTGAAGGCGCTCAAGGTTCTTGACCGTTCTTCATTCGAGCGAGAGGCGCCTGTTAGCATCTACACTCGGTTATTATGAGGAACGTATGCGCGCGCGGAGGATAACGAAAAAGCGAAGGAATGTCAATACGAAAGAGTGGATAATCCAAATAATAGGGCTATATAAAGACATTTTTGCCTAAAACCCTTGACAAAAATTCCATTTTCCTGTATGGTCATCCGTTCCTTAATAAGCATGTATTGCCCCCGCGGACCGGTTCTGAACACTGTTCAGGTTCGATCTGCGAGGGCAGTACGCCCTCGCGCCCTTTTCAAAAAGAGGAGACCCGTAATCTAGGACGTGTCCTGGATTGCGCCGCAGCCCCACAAGGCTGCCCACCTGTCGAATAGACAGGTACCGCGGAAACGCAAAAGGATCACATACTGAGCGGTCCCCATGCTTCCGCTCACCATTGTCCCTTTGGCGTTTTCGCCATCCGCCCATGGCGGAGACCACCCCCCCACCCCCACCGTCGGGCATCCTCTCCCGGCAAACCCAAGAAACCCTACGTAAAAGCGGTACCCCCTCAGGTACCGCTCTTACATTACAAAAAATTCACATTCTAACGTTTTTTAGCATAACTATCTTGACATTATTGCCTTTTTCTGTTACGGTCCTTGATCACGCTTGGGGATCCGATGAACATTGCATGTGCTGATTTGTAGCCGCAAAAGCGGAAGCAGGCGTATGTATTTTTTTCAAAAAAACCGTACGAGCAAATAGCATGTAGCAGGACCACCAAGTACGTTCCTTGGGTATTCCTTGAAAGGGAAAACAACGCAGATATTCATCGTCCCGATAGGCATGGAGGAGGCGCTGGTTTCGATCGAATTCGAAGCGCGAATTTTTCGCGCTTGTACAGAAACGAAATCCGTAAAAAGCATGACCGCATTACCGTGCTCCGGCAAACGCTGGACCAACGCGCGAATCATGTGAAAGCCTCGCTCGAACGTCGCTCTATGCTGACGTTTGAGCATCAGACTCCATGCCTGTCCGGAGGAAGACGATGGCGAGAAAAAACGGGGGTGGGGTTTTCCGTCGGTCAGGCGTCCGCCAATGCGAACGAGCGCGTGACCGACGGGCAACAGCCCGAATACCTTTTTGCCACGTTCTATCTGCGCGACAACGCGCACTTTTCACAACAGAAGGAATCAGGTCGAAAATCATTCGGCCAGAAGGAAAGCATGGACTCACGAAAACCCGTCCTCACCGTCCTCTCGCTTCCTGTCATGCGCAATCTCAACGGAGATCCTGTCGGACATGCCCGAGCGGAACTGCACGTCAAACTGGATCCGAA
>CAZWYJ010000091.1:0-3639 GCA_964638165.1 uncultured Gammaproteobacteria bacterium
ACATTCTCGAAGATGAGATGCGAGAGCCACGGCTCATACGCTCCGCCCTGCGTGGTGGCGATACGCTCGACAGCAAGACGAACGGCGTCAGGAGTACGTGCCAGGGAGCGAATACCCACACCATACCCCCTATCAATGAATGATCGAACGGAGGCGAGGTGATTCTCATTGAGCGAAAACGCGACAGCGATCTCAAACGGCGCGTGTGAAAGGGAAAAATCCGAGGACGCCGGGTAAAAAATTCGTACGTCAAAACGAACGTCCGGTTTCGGGCTCAACCGACGGACCATGCGTTCGTGAAATGCACGCCACGACATCACGGAATATCATAGCATGCGGGCAGATGATTGGTTGATTGGTAATTAGTTGATTGGGACGCACCTCTCGTCATTCTGAGCGCTACAAAAAAATTCTAAAGGTCGCGTAGCTCATCGCGAACGGAGCATTCCTCTTTAGACAATATGATGAGATTTGATGAACGTTCGCGAATGGAAAGGGGTTCTTCGCAATGTAACCCCTGCGGACTCTCTTTCTTTAGCGCTCAGAATGACGGGAGGAATTACCCGACCAATCCCTTCCCGTGACAGTCAATGTATTTCTCTCCTGATCCGCAAAAGCAAGCGCGGGACGCGCGATCGTCCGCAGCGAGCCACGAGCTCGACTGCACCTTGCCACCATGCCCCACATTATAAATCATCTGAATCTTGAGCTCTGCGCACAACGCCTCTTCCGGAACTGGATCGCCATCCGGTTTTCGATCCCCGCCATTCGCAAAAACATCCGGACGAATCTGGCGCAAGGTGGAACAGACGCTTCGATCATCGGTATTCTCCTTATGATCCGTCAGCACAACGCGGGACACGCCCGTGATCGCTTCGAGAATCTCCTTCCGTTCTTCCTCCGGCATGAACACCGTCCCCTTCTTCTTTCGGAGCCAGTGATCATTGTTCAGAATCACGACGAGCTCATCTCCAAGCCTCGCCGCTTCGCGAATCATGCGGACATGGCCGATATGCAGAGGATCAAATCCGCCGGATACAGCAACGACAACAGGCTTATGATCAGTAGACATAGGTCGAAACAGCGTAGCGGTACGAATAAGCGGCGTCAATTCCAACCATGCAGCATTACTCCTCCTCCGCTTCATCTTCTTCAACAAGGAAACCGCCCGCCTGAATATTCCAGAGACTCTTATAGAGACCGTCTCGCTCCAAAAGTTCATCATGCGCTCCCTGATCATCAATCTTGCCATCCTTGAGGACAATAATCCGATCCATAGACATGATCGTAGAAAGACGGTGAGCGATCGCGATCGTTGTCCGACCTTTCATGAGCGTCTGCAATGCGTCCTGGATGAGAGACTCGGATTCGGAATCGAGCGAAGATGTCGCTTCGTCAAGAACGAGAATCGGAGCGTTCTTGAGAATCGCCCGAGCGATCGCCACGCGCTGACGCTCGCCTCCGGAAAGCTTGATTCCACGCTCTCCAACGAATGTCTCATACCCATCCGGCAGATCCATGATGAATTCGTGGCAATGCGCGAGCTTTGCCGCACGCTCGACCTCCTCCTGCGTCGCATCAATCTTGGCATATCGAAGATTCTCGCCGATCGTCCGATGGAAGAGGATCGGATCCTGCGGGACGAATGCGACCGCACGGCGCAGGCTCTCCTGCGTCATGCGCTGGATATCGTTCTGATCAATGTGAATGTGTCCGCCGTCCAGATCGTAAAAACGAAGCATGAGCTTTGCGAGCGTAGACTTCCCCGCGCCGGACGGCCCCACGAACGCCACGCGCTCGCCAGGCACGATCTCGAGCGACAGATGATCAATCGTTTTCCGCGTCTTATTGTAGTTAAACGAAACGTCGTCAAATGAAATCGCTCCCGCAGCAATGGAAAGATCGTGCGCGCGGGGAAGATCGCGGACATCCGGCGCGCGTTCCATAATTTCGACAAGCTCTTTGGCATCCGCAATCGCTTCAAAGATACGGCGCATCATATTGCCGATATTCCAAAGCTGGCCGAGCAGAGAGATGAGGTATCCTTGGATGAGCGCAAAATCGCCGATCGTAAGAACGCCTCTCTGCCAGAGGAGAACTGCGATCGTCATAATGCCGATCTCAATGAGAAGCGCGACGAAGGCCTGAACGCTCGCGCTGATCTCGTAGAGATTCCACGACTTCGCCTGTGCGCGGAGAAGTGCCGTCCGGATGCCGATGAATCGCTCCTGCTCAAAGGACTTTCGTGCGAACGTTTTAACATTGACGACGTTTACGAAGGCATCCGTCAACGCCCCGGAGACGGCGGAATCTTTTTCAGACCGATCCAAATCGAACTTGAGACGCCATCGCGCGAACGCAAAATTCGCACCGATGATCACCATGATGCTCACGCCCATGCCCAATCCGAGCCACGGACTGCGAAGCGAAAGCACAATGAGCGCTCCGGCCGTCGTGACCACAAGAGGAACGATGTGAAAAATGAATGAATCTGCAATCTGCTCAAAGGCATCCGAGAAACGCTTTACGCGACGCGCGAGCGTCCCTGCAAAATTATTCGCGAAGAACGCGTACGAGTGATCCAAGATCCTGCCGAATGAACCCTCGTCCATCTTCGCGAGGACGCGCGATTCAAAATAGACGAGCAAGAAACCGCCACACCGAAAGAATACCCAGCGAAGGAGTGCTAGAAGAGCGATGATGCCGATCGTTACCAACAGGCTCTGAACCACGATCGACGACCGGTCACCCGTCCCGACCGCATCAAAAAGCTGCTTATAGTACAGCGGGATGAGCGTGCCAAAAACATTCACGAGGACCGTTGAGAGGACGCACGCAAAAAACGCCCATTTGTAGGACTTCGCATAGCGCCAGAACCACGCCATCACCTTTCCAATCGAAACGGACATACCTCTTAAGAGACGGGAGTATACCCGAAAACGTTACATCAGACAAGCGTTGGACCAAAAAACCATGCATTCAAGGCCGGTTTATCAAAAACACCCTCTCAATGGAGAACGGGTGGCTTTACACATGTACATCTTGCAAGCAAAGACCTAATCTCACCGATGCGGGCAACCCGGCCAGCAACAAGGCCGACGTATCCCCTCAAGGAGCTCCGTGCGCGTCCGTTCGATCCGGCGAAGCCTCGTCTCCGGCTTCTTGGCATCCTCAACCCAACAAATCCACTCATTGCGCGCGAGTGGCGTAATATCTTCCCATGCTGCTCGTACCGCCGGTTCGGAAACGAGACACTTTCGTAAATCCGCCGGCAGGCCGTGTACCACGCCACCAGATAGTTCTCTTTTCGTCATAAGAGCATTGTATCAAATGGGTATCAAAAACACCCTCTCTTGAAAAGGGTGCTTCTGCTGGTCCCCCGAAGCCCGCAAGGGCGTAGGGGGATGGTGGACGTTGGAGGAATCGAACCTCCGACCTCACGAATGTGAATCGTGCGCTCTAACCAGCTGAGCTAAACGTCCATGAATACTCGAATGTTCCAAAGAACCTCGACCATCATACCGCCTATACCAGATACGAGATACCAGCTACAAGCTACCAAATACGTGCCGAGATGGTACACTTTTCCTCTATGACTGGCAAGATCCGCATCCAGACCGTCTCCGCCATCCTCAAAGA
>CAZWYJ010000092.1:0-3601 GCA_964638165.1 uncultured Gammaproteobacteria bacterium
CATGCGCGCATGCCATTCTCGCCGTGACCCTTGAGAATCAGAGCGGGATTACGTCTATGGGAATGGTGACGGATTTGGAGGCGCAGGACGCGATTCGTTTTCAGGACGCGGAGCCGATTTCGGCGGATCTGTGTTTTGAGGCCAGGGATCGGCTCCTTAGCCAAAGCCGGGAGATCTGCGCGTCCCTTTTTCAGACGTGTGAAAAGTAATCTCTTTTGAAGGTTCTCCGTAAAAAATGCCAAATCTGGTGAACAGACTTGACAGAATTTTGAAAGAAGCGTAATTTTGCGCCACTTGTTTCCCCCTCTATGCAAACGATTACCCTTGAAGCAAAGACGCGTTCGTCCGAAGGGCCGAAGGCGAAGGACCTCCTGAAGGAACACATGATTCCGGCGGTTATGTACGGACACGATGTTGAGACGCAGTCGCTCACCGTTCCGTTTGCTGATTTCCGCAAAGTGTATATCCAGGCCGGTACGTCCAGTCTCGTTGATGTGAATGTTGATGGAAAAGTTGCGGTCAAGGCCTTGATTAAGGATGTGCAGGTCAATCCGCTCACCATGAGCCCGATTCACATTGATTTTCATCAGGTGAACATGAAGGAAAAGATGACGGCGAATATTCCGCTCGTCTTCATCGGGGAATCCGTGGCCATAAAAGTGCTCGGCGGTACGCTCGTGAAGTCTCTTGATCACGTTGAAGTGGAGTGTCTTCCGACGGATCTTCCACATGAGATCGAAGTTGACCTCTCCGCACTCGCGACCTTTGATGATATGATTACGGTTGGTAGCCTGAAGCTTCCAAAGGGCGTCGAAGTCACGGATGAATCTGAAAGCATCATCGCAACGGTTGATGAGCCGTTGACGGAAGAAGAGATGAAGAAGCTCGAAGAGTCCCAGCTCGGAGATGTGACAGCCGTGAAGTCCGAAGCCGAGTTGAAGAAGGAAGAAGAAGCGAAGGCCGCCACTGAACCAGAGGCGAATGCAACCAAGTCTTAATTTTTTGGAAAAGATGATAGGTTTCGCGACGAAGGTCGCGAGCCGAATGAAACAGTCCTGGCGCATTGTCGCGCTCGGGGCTGTTTTGATTGTTGCGCTCTCGATAGGTCTGCTCGTCTTCGCTCTTTCGCCGAAGTCATCGCGGTCGTCTACGGAGATCGGGAATGGTTCATCGCAGGAACAGGCGTCATCTTCAGCCTCTGCGCGTCTCTTGGATGGCGTGATGGTTGCCGACGCCTCGTCTACGGCACTTCTTCCGATTGCGGTGATGGTGGAAAATAGCGCGGATGCGTGGCCACTCTCGGGTCCGGCAAAAGCGAGTCTCGTCATCGAGGCTCCTGTCGAGGGGAGTATTACGCGGTTCATGCTCGTGTTCGACGCCTCGGCAACGACCACGGAGATCGGACCGGTTCGCAGCGCGCGCCCGTACTACGTGCAGATCGCGGACGGCCTCGGAGCATTCTACGCGCACGTGGGCGGAAGTCCGGAGTCGTTGAGCCTCTTAGCCTCGCTCGACCGCGTGACGGACTATAATGAGTTCTCTCACGGCTGGTCGTTCTGGCGCTCTTCGTCTCGCGCGGCGCCACATAATGTCTTTACGAGCATGGAAGAGCTCCTCGCCGGCGCATCCTCATCCCGCGCGATTCCGCAACCGTTCTCATCGTGGACGTATACGGATGATGTATCGGTTACGGGCGCGCGTACGGAAACGGAAATAGACGTTCCATACCAGGGGCTGTACCGTGCATCTTGGGCCTACGACGAAGCCACGCGCTTGTACACGCGCACGCAGGGGAACGCGATCCAGAAGGATACGGATGGCACGATCGTTCGCGCACGGAACGTCGTGCTCATGGAATCTCCGGTTGCGGTTTTGGATGAGGTCGGGCGTCTTTCCATAGGGACGAAGGGGAGTGGTCGCGCTGCGATTTTCCACGACGGTCAGATTTTTGAAGGTGTATGGCGTAGATCCGCTGGCGAGCATCTCCGTTTTGAAACCGTGGAAGGCCGAGCGATTCCGTTTGCGCGGGGTGTGACGTGGATTTCTATCGTGGCTGAGGAGTGAGTCGTGTAGTCCTGAAAAGGTAGGTAGTAGATGGTAGGTAGTAGGTAGAGGACGTCTCACCTACCACCTACCATCTACCATCTACCATCTACTATTTTTATGGAATCTATCAAAATTACCGGTGGCGTGCCGCTCAAAGGTGATGTTCAGATCTCCGGCGCGAAGAACGCGGCGACGAAAGAACTCGTGGCCTGCCTTTTGACGTCTGATGATGTGACGCTGCTGAATGTTCCGGATATCGGGGATGTGAGCGTCACGATCGACATGTTGCGCGGACTGGGTGTTGCGATTGAACGCGATGGTGATCGCATCACGGCGAATGCATCCGCGTTGGCATCTCCTGAAGTGACGGAGGTGTTCAGCAGGAAAAATCGCATCCCAATTCTCCTCTTCGGGCCACTGCTCTCACGGTTCGGGACGGCGGTCATCCCTGCGCTCGGAGGTTGCAAGATCGGCGCGCGTCCCGTGGATTTTCATTTGGCCGCTCTCCAGCAGATGGGTGCGGATATCACGTGCGGGGACGGTGTGTATCGCGCGTCTATCGAAGGCGGACGCTTGCATGGCGCAGTCATCGAGTTGGCGTACCCGTCGGTCGGCGCAACGGAAAATATCATGCTCGCGGCCGTACTCGCCAAGGGCACGACCGTCATCCGTAATGCCGCCGTGGAGCCGGAGATTAAGGATCTCGCCATGCTCCTGCAGTCCATGGGTGCGATCATCCAGCAGGACGTGGATAAGACATGGGTCATTGAAGGTGTTGAGTCATTGCACGGATCATCACATCGCGTCATCCCGGATCGCATCGAAGCAGCCTCATTCGCGGTCGCGGCGGTTTTGACGAAAGGCGATGTCCTCATCCGCGGCGCAGTGCAGGACCACATGATCTCGTTTCTGAATGCGCTTCGTCGCGTTGGCGGAGATTTTGAAATCACGCCCGAAGGCATCCGCGTATTCCGCACGGGAGATCTCAAGCCATCCACGGTTGAGACGGATGTGTACCCGGGATTCGCAACGGACTGGCAACAGCCATTCCTCATTCTGCTCACTCAAGCGAGTGGCGTCTCTATCGTGCATGAGACGGTGTATGAAAGCCGATTTGGTTATACCGAGGCATTGAATGCGATGGGCGCCAATATTACCGTTCACTCAAATTGTCTTGGCGCCAAGGCGTGCCGATTCAGTTATCGCAATCATCCGCATAGCGCGGTCGTGGTCGGGCCAACGCCGCTCAAGGCCGCGAACATCGAGATCCCGGATCTCCGTGCGGGTTTTTCCTATCTCGTGGCTGCGCTCATCGCGGAAGGTACCAGTACGATCACGGGCGTGGAGACGATCAATCGCGGGTATGAGCGCATCGTGGAGAAGTTGAAAGGCTTGGGTGCGGAGATTGAAGAAGGGTAGCAAACGCTTAAAAATCGCGATTCGCTTGCGCTTCCCTCAAAAACTCATTCACCGTACCTGCTGTACGCCTCATGAGTTTTTTCGAGTTAATGGACATTTTCAGTTGGTCTTTTGGCTATTTTGATGCTAGGTTGTG
>CAZWYJ010000093.1:0-3397 GCA_964638165.1 uncultured Gammaproteobacteria bacterium
CCGTCCGCATCGTAGAGGTACACATTGGCGAAATCGGTGGTTGCACCAACGCCAATGCGCTTGATCGAGATTCCGGAAATGAGACCCGCATTCGAATCAGCCGCGAGGTTGAACTTCGCGAGTTCGATGGAGGCGCCGTTCTTCGGAACCGTCTTGCCGGCCGGTGTGTCAGAAGCGAGCGTCACAGTGACATTGCCCGTAACCTGCACAGTTGCGCCAGCACAAGCGACTTTGCCGAGCTTGGCTTCGTAAGCTGTCACATCGGTTCCGTTCGCGTAGGTGATGGTCGTCACCACTGCGTTGGCCGTGTTGAGCTTATTTGCCGTGATCCCGGCGCTTGTGAGCTTGCGCTTCACGCCGCCATCAATCACGTAGTACGTGGAGGCGTCGGAAGCGTAGTGAACGATCTGGCCATCCGGGTGGATAGCAGAAGACACAGCGGAACCGATTTCATAGTCCTGGAAGTACACATCCGGGACGTCAACGATTCGCTGATTCCAAGAATCACCGTAGAGGGACTTGGCGATATCCTCCGTCTGAATCCAGTGGAGGAGACCACAGCCGTCGCTCACGGCGTACGTCTTCGGATCCGTCGTGATCTTCACGAGCTTGGTGCCCGGGCGGATCGAGACGTTTCCTCCGATGTAGATAGCAGCGAGTTCCGCATCCGTAATGGTCACCACGGACGAGAAATCACTGTACCAGCTGAAATAGGTCTTTTCATTCGGGAACACGTAGCGCTTGCCATCTTCTGCGTAGTAGTACACGGAAGAGGAGCTTGAGGCCTTGATGAGGTCGCCTGGGGTGATCGTTGCGGCCTGGGCAATGCCAGGGAACAACAATGCGCCTCCGACGGACCACACGACGGTCGCCAACGTGACGAACGAGGAGACAAGTTTCTTAAGAGTTTGCATGTGAGTAGTTTTGGAGTCGGCGCGTAAAAGATTCTTGCGAATCTCACGCGCGCCTAATGGTGAATTTTTCCACATCCGTACCTGATCACGAGGATCGGGCTCGACCTTTTAAACGGATATGGCCTGGCGAGGATGCAATAAGATATGGACGGCTTAAGCTCGGCAGTGCCGAACCTCCCCCGCCCGATTCGGACTCCCGACGAAGTCGAGAGAACGGATCGGATGGACGATTATGGTAGATGGTAGATCGTAGATCGTAGATCGGGAATTTCCCATCTACGATCTACCATCTACGATCTACTTCTTCACCCTCCACTCTTTGTCGTTGTTGCGACATCCTCTTCTTCTGGTTCAAGCGCGCTGTTCACGACTTGCGGGGTTGAAGAAGCATCACTTCCCGTCAGAGAGCCGTCAACCGGGGAAGCGGACGCTGTTTTTTGAACTTCCGTCTGCGCCAAAAATGTTTTCGTGCTCGCCTCTTTTAATTTCAAGATCGCTTCCATCGGATTTGACGCGTCCATGAGCACCTGAACCTCTTGAAGCGTGACGGCTGCATCCTTTGCCATTGCATCCGTTGTGCTCGCGCTCATGAGCGTAGACGTCGTTGAGCTCGTTGAAGCGGAAAATGTCGGCACGGAAGAGGACGCGGACTCTTGAAGAATGCTGTTCACGGTTTTTTGAACAACATCCATGTGCTGCGCGAACGTGATCGCCAAGTCTTCAGACGTCACACTTCCCGCACCTTCCGCGTTCGCGCTGACCAGAACTTCAACCGCCTGAATCCCGATATCCGCCGCCTGCGCCTGAACATCAGCCATCTTCATCTTAATATCAGACGTGAGATTTTCCCCTCCCGTTTCCTTTAGCGTCTTCACAACCTCAACGGTTTCCTTCTCAACGACTTTCGCCGCTTCAATAGCCGCGTCGCCATTCTCTGCCGATGTATCATCCTTCACCCCCTTTAATTGCTCTTTTAGCGTACGTAAATCCTGCTTCAAGATATCCGTTGCCTTATGTGCACGATTCTCCTTATCCGTCACCGGCGTTGTCACGATCGTCTTCAATTCATTCGCACGCCGCTTCGTAAACTCGACTTTTAATTTTACTTTGCCGACTTTTGATTTTTCAAAAGCAAGACGCGTCTGTTCCGTGACCAATTTTAATCCAAAAAGCGCATCTCCGGGTAAAGACCGTTCCGCCGCACGCACGGATACCAGGGAACCGCCAAAAACAAAAGCGACAATGGAAAGCGCAACAAGCGCGGGCGTACGCGCCAGACGAAGAAGACTTGGATACGCCATGTCAATAAAACGACGGTTCTTCGCTCCGACTTCCGGTGTGGCAATGGTATTTCGAACCTGCATGAGCAAACGACCGCGGGTAGCGGAAACCCACGCCGGATCAGGTTTGATCCCGCGTTCCCGATCGCGCAAGACGCGCAGGGAGCGATGAAGGTCGTACATGGCAGGTAAATAGTTGATTGGTTGATTGGTTGATTGATTGGTATTTCCAATCAACCATTTACCAATCAACAATTTTCTACTCTTGGTTCAGCGTATCAAGGGCCTTCTTCGCCCTATGATAGAGCACGCGAACCGTTCCGGGTGTCTTTTTCAAGATCTGTGCGATCAAGGAAAAGGGCAAGCCATCAACCAAGCGGAGCATGAGCACATCCCGATAGTCCTCTTTGAGGCGCTCGAGCTTACCCATCACCAGGGAAAGCTCTGCACGAATCTCAACGAGCGATCGGCCTTTTCCACCATCTGTAACATCCGTTTCTATACTAGTAGACGTTTCATCCACCTGAAATGTTACAGCCAGGCTCCGATCCGGGTGCTGGGAACGGCTCCGATACCAGTCCGCAATGGCGTTTCGAGCGATGGTATAGAGCAAAGCGCGGACCTCCTTGATCTCCCGGTGCTCTTGCACGTAATTCCAACATTTAAGGAAAGTCTCCGAAGTCAAATCCTCGGCATCCTCCTTTGAAGGAACCTTTAACAAAATAAACCGGTACATTGCTGTGACATACCGATCATATAATTGGGCGAATGCTTCCGGGTCGTACTGGCGCCGAATCCGGAAGAGCAGATACCTGTCTATAGGATGAGTCATGCGTTGACCATAGACTGCTCCCCTGGCGTTGAAGGCAGTCTACGCATGTTTACGTGGAGGCATCCTAGCGGATTTTCCCCTCCCTGACAAGGAAAGCTGTTTTGACAATGGATAAGACAAGGTTGGTTGGCGACGGAGGTGGTGGAATAACACGCCACCGTAGAACGGGGCATTTGCCCCGGACGGCTCTCCACGTAGAACGCGGCACCGCCCCCAGCCCCTTAATCCATACCCACCTCTATCACGTAGAACGTGACGCCGTCGCGTTAAACGCGACCTAACCCCTCCCTCATCCCCACCCATCCCCAACCCTTCCCTTGAAAGGGAAGGGAGCCTCTTCGAAAAAATTCTTGACATCCTGTTTCGAGAAT
>CAZWYJ010000094.1:0-3000 GCA_964638165.1 uncultured Gammaproteobacteria bacterium
GTCAGGTCGTCAGGTCGTCAGGTCGTCAGGTCGTCAGGTCGTCAGGTCGTGGAAATTGTCGGGGAGAAAAAAGCCTTGTCAAATACCTCCACTCACCACGTACCACTCACCCACGTACCATCCACGGCGTACGGGCAGGCGCCCCCTACCTACTACCTACTACCTACTACCTACTACCTACCCTTCCCGCCCTTCCTACCCCATGGTCCTAAAAAGTGATACCATGCCAAAATAGCCACTATTTTCTATGCTTGATACGAAAAAGATATTTAAGGACTTCCATAAAAAGTCCAAGGCGGAGATCATGGCGCTCATCCAGTCGTTTATTGAAAACGACTTTTTCGCCGACTTTCCGGAACTCAAGGATGCCGTCGGTATTCTCATTACCGGATCCGTCGCCGACGGTTTCTACGACGAGAAGAGCGACATTGACCTCAATATCATCTTTCTGGACCAGAAGCTCTGCGAAAAATATACGCAACGCATCCTCGCAAAATTCAAGGATCACCACCCAAAGACCCTCCGGAGGCCGATTGAAATCCACGAGCAAAATATCTCCTGCATTCAGCGCCTCGAAACCGGCTTGAAAACATGGGAACATGACTGGGCGCTTCGAGAGTTCGCCGATGCCATTATCGTCCGCGACCCGCAACAGCGCCTCGAAAAGCTCAAAAAGCAATTTGCGTGGTACCCGGAAGATGTCTTTCGGGAAAAGATAAACTGGCTCTTCTCCGAAGCCACAACCCTCCTCCTCGAGCGATACCGAACGAATGCAGAACGCGGATGCATCTACTACACGGAAACGATCAAACTAAAAGTCATCCAGCTCCTCATGGCGAGCCTCGCCCTGGCCCATCATCAGTATCCAAAATCCGACAGGCATTTATGCGCGGATATCGAGAGGATCAAAGAGTACGCGGGAATGGTGCGGTTGGCTCAAAAAATCCTGCTTGCCAAAAATGCAAAAACAACCTTTACTCTTTTGAGCGGGCTCAGGAATTCCGTCAAAAACACGCTTGTAAAACGCAAGCTCATCGAGAAGGAGAATGACCCGTACCAGATCAACCAACGTCCGCGCTACACCGTTGAGGTGAGCGGGGAGTGGAGAGGGTAGGCGGGCGAAAAAGAGTAAAGCTTCCCTCGCAAAAGCCTCGGGACAGGCTTCTCATCCCACTTCATTCTCCAAATGTCCCGACAACAAAAAACGCTGATATTTCTATCAGCGTTCTTGCTGGCTCCGGGGGTGGGATTTCCCTCGCAAAAGCCTCGGGACAGGCTTCTCATCCCACTTCATTCTCCAAATGTCCCGACAACAAAAAACGCTGATATTTCTATCAGCGTTCTTGCTGGCTCCGGGGGTGGGATTCGAACCCACGACCAAAGGATTAACAGTCCTCTGCGCTACCGCTGCGCTACCCCGGAATGTGGCAAAATCATATCCGAAATCACATAAATGGTCAAGCGGACATATCCGAAAAATCTCTCATGACCGCTTAGGCCTCTGCCTTGGATGATTACGTCCATTGCGGTATGCTGTTAAAGATACTCGTCACCCGTGGTATGAAAATACTCACATGGTTCGCACGAATATTCGCACTATGTGTTCTCCTATTCGCCCTTCCCTTTTACTTCGGCTATGGCAATCCGCTCCCATTCGCCAAGCCTGATTATTCGCTATGGGAAAATGTCGCGCTTTTCATGATGCCATTGGTTTTTATCGGCTTGGCCACGGGCTGGAAATATCCGAAAGTCGGGGGATGGGTAATCATTATTTCAATCGCCATCGGTTTTGCCGTGGGACTTTTAACGGAAGCAAATCTTAGTATCAACTTGTCCGTCCCCCTTATTCCGGGGGTTCTGTACCTCATGGACGGGTATAGAAAAAAGATATGAGAAAGAAGATCGGCGTAGC
Source organism: uncultured Gammaproteobacteria bacterium (assembly GCA_964638165.1). Lineage (GTDB taxonomy): Bacteria > Patescibacteriota > Patescibacteriia > 2-12-FULL-60-25 > 2-12-FULL-60-25 > 2-12-FULL-60-25. The sequence continues at coordinate 1,913 of CAZWYJ010000094.1, forward strand.
GCTTTATATTCTCGTGATACTGCTTGGAGCGGTCATGTTCGTATACGGCGGATTCGACGACAGCCCCGGTGGGCAGCTACTTGGAGTCGTCATGATCGTCAGTGGCATCATCGGGATCGTAAAAAACAGACAAAGATCGGATAAACAGCGCTTTCCGACGGAAAACGAACCTTGAACACGCTCTATGAAAATCCCCAATATCTTCAAACTCATCATTTCCATCGTGATCTGCCAGCTCGCGGGAATCCTCGGATCATTCTTTACGGTCCCGGCGATCCCGACGTGGTATGCGGGGATCGCGAAGTCGCCACTCAATCCTCCGTCATGGGTCTTCGGCCCGGTCTGGACAACGCTCTTCCTCCTCATGGGGATTTCGCTCTTCCTCGTATGGAAAGAAAATTGGAAGATCCATGACTCGCTGGTCACGAAGAAATGGGGGAAAGCATGGAATCCGTACTCGCAACGCCTCTGGACAGGATCATGGCAAAAGGGGAATGTCATCGCAATTTTTGCGGTTCAGCTTTTCCTCAATGCGCTCTGGTCTATTGTTTTCTTCGGACTCCGAGATCCGATGCTCGCGTTCTTTGAGCTGATCGCGCTCTGGTTCGCCATCCTCTACACGATCATCAACTTCTACCGCATCTCAAAACCCGCGGCCTATCTCCTCATCCCGTACATTCTCTGGGTGAGCTTTGCGGGCTTTTTGAACTACTCGGTGTGGATGCTGAACCGGTAAATTACTCCAAGACCTTCGCGCTCGCGACGACTTCGTCGAAGATCGGCTGACAGACATCGGGGAACATTGTCTTCTCTGAAATGAATGCGATACTGTAGAGCGTATCGCCGATCTGATAGACGCGTGAGACGTTTCGCATAACCGCACCGCTCCCCATATCAATATCCGCGTCCAGGGATGCGCGGCCATCTTTGACTTCCGACACCGCGACCGTAATCTTGTCCTCGAAATCAGAAATGACTTTTTCCGTGTAACTCTCAAGAGTTAGACCGTCCGGAAGATCCTTTTCTTTAACGAACAGATTGCAACCTTCATTGCTCACCGCGACTTTAAGCTTATCCGCATCCGGCTG
>CAZWYJ010000095.1:0-2939 GCA_964638165.1 uncultured Gammaproteobacteria bacterium
GCGTGGCGCGAATTTCGTGTGGACTATATCCTCTGGGACAGGGAGGCGAATCCGGAGTGGCGGTTTCAGGATCGGTCGGATCTTGCGCCCGCGTATCAGGACGGCCGTTTCACGATCTATACCATTCTATGATGTATTCAGCCGGCAATACGGCCAAGCAGTGGATTCTCGAACAGCTTTCAGAACGCTTCGCGGACAGTCCTGCGTTCATTCTGGATCTCGCTTGCGGAACCGGATGGATCTGGGAGTCATTTCTCACGGCGCATCAGGGCGTGCGCGTGACGGGCGTGGATTTTGACAAGCGCGCGATCACGGAGGGGCGAAAGCACTACCAGGGGCATGCGCGCATTGACTTGCGGATCGGCGACGCGCAACGTCCGGTCGAGGAGGAAGCGTATGATGCCGTGATCGCCTTGAGCGCCATCGAGCACGTGGTTGACCGGCCGGCATTTTTGCAAACGGTTTTTCGCGCGCTCAAGCGGGGAGGAATCGCCTATCTGAACTACGACGCGGGACACTTCCGCTCGTCGAATCTAAGAGAGCGACTCATGGTTCCGGTCAGTCAGGCGCTCGCCGTGATCGGCATCCAGGGGCCGTATATGAAGAAGGTGGATGATGCGCTTTTTTGCGCACAGGCGGAACATGCGGGATTCCGCGTACTCGGACTTCGTAAGCATAATCTGGCGGTTCTCAAGGGCATCATGCGCGGTGCGCCGGAAGAAACGATCCGATCCTGGTATGAACTTGAGGAGGCTTTGGGCAAGTCCGCATCCTTGGATGCGCTTGACCCGATCATGCTTTCCACGACCGTGGTTCTCGAAAAAGTATGAAGATCCTCCTCGCTACAGGCATCTACCCGCCGGACGCCGGAGGTCCGGCGACATATACGCAGATGATGGCGCGTGAGCTGACATCGCGGCTTCATGATGTTGAAGTCGTCTGTTATGCGGATGACGCGGAAATGACAAATGACAAATCACAAAACACAAAAAATATTCAATATCCGGTTACGCGAATTTCACGATCACTGCCATTGTTGTTTCGGTATATCGCATTCGCATGGAAGGTGTTTCGTCGCGCGCGAGCAATGAATGCGGACCTCGTGTATCTCCAGGGTCCGGTATGCGAAGGATTGCCTGGGACGATCGGTGCGATGTTTGCAGGCAAACCGACCGTGATGAAAATTGTCGGCGATTATGCCTGGGAAATTTATCAGGGCGCGGGGCGCGGGGCGCGGGGCGCGGAACTCTTGGATGGATTCATCACGCATCGCCATGCGGTAAAGATCGGATTACTCGAACGCGTTGAGCGATGGACAGCGAAGCGGGCGAAGCGAATTGTGACGCCAAGCGTCTATTTGCGGCATATCGTGCAGCTCTGGGGGGTTCCGAAAGAAAAGATTTCCGTGATCTATAATGCCATTTCCGATTTTTCATCAGGGCCGGATCGCGCGTCTTTTCGGGCAGAGCGCGGTTTAGATGCGGCTCGCGTTATCTTTACGGCCGTTCGAGCCGTGCCTTGGAAAAATATTGATTTTATTATTAGCCTCCTCCCGGATCTTCCGAAAGATATCGTGCTCGTCATTGCTGGCGACGGACCATGCCTTGATGCATGGAAAGCGGATGCTGATAGGCTCCATCTTGGCGATCGTGTGCGTTTTGAGGGGCGCTGTGACCGTGGACGCATCGGGGAGTGGTATCGTGCATCGGATCTCTTCGTTCTTCCGAGTGGGTATGAAGGGTTTGCACATGTGATCCCGGAAGCCGCTTCTCAAGGTTTGCCAAGTTTTGTTAGTGATCAGGGAGGAAATCCGGAAACGCAGACGCTTTTGGAACAATCGTGCGTGACGGTTCTCCCGTACCTCGATCGAGAGAAATGGCTTGTCGCATTGAGCGCATCATGGCCGGAACGATGCCAGTTTATGTTGCCGGATGTCCTGCGATTTGAAACGATGGTGAATACGACGGAAGACCTTCTCGAACAATCCCTATGACCCCTATCCGCATCATCTCTCTCGGGTACGAACGCGCATTCTTGGATGCGAATTCGGATGCGTCACGACGATTGGAGCGCGCATCCACGGATGCGTTTCGGACCACGTCCATTGTGCTCTCATCCGGGAAAGAGACGAGGAGGGAATTCCCGAATGGTCGGGCATACTCTTTTTCCGGCAATGCGATCGTGCGCATCTGGAAAGCGTTTTGGATCGTGGTTCGGGAAGTGAAGCGCGCGCGAGCCGAAGGGGAGTCGCCGGTCCTTTCCGCTCAAGACCCGTTCATCGCTGGCATGATTGTCTTTAAGGTTTCGCGCTGGGCGAATGTGCCGTATGAGGTGCAGGAACATGCGGACGCCTTTTCCGGTCCATGGGAGCGGGAATCATTGCTGCACGCCGTTTTCATCCGCATCGGGTCGTTCACGCTTCGTCGAGCGGATACCGTGCGCGCGGTGAGCGAGCGCATCAAGGATCGGCTCATGCGCCGTTTTGGCATCGAGGAGTCAAAGATCTACGTCAAACAGGTTGATCAGGAGCTCTCATGGCATCTCGAACAGGACCCTCGCGACTGGCCGTCCGTGCCCACGATTGTCGCACCGTGCCGCTTTGTTCCGCAAAAGGGCTTAGACGTGCTGATGTCCGCTGTGGCTGATCTTCGGGATCGGGGATTGGCTTTTCGTCTACGCTTGATTGGTTCCGGCCCGCTGGAAGGCGAACTTCGGTCTCGCATCGCATCGCTCGGACTGGATGACTGCGTTGAGATTCTCCCGTGGGCATCGCAGGAGGAGCTATGGTCCGGTGCGGATCTGTTCGTGCTCTCATCAAATTACGAAGGATGGGGGAGGACGATCGTCGAGGCTATGGCTGCGCGCGTGCCGATCGTGACCACGGATGTCGGCTGCGTGGGTTCATTCTTCCGTCCGCAGATCGACGGGCGCGCAGTTCC
>CAZWYJ010000096.1:0-2933 GCA_964638165.1 uncultured Gammaproteobacteria bacterium
GCATCGCTCGCTCATCCTCGACGCCGCCATTCTTCTCAAGACAATCAATACCGTGCTACGGAGCCAGGGAACGTGAGAACCCCCGACCTAAACATACCCATCACGTAGAACGCGACGCAGTCCCCGGCCATTCCCTCTGCATCCACACCCACCCCTAACCCCTCCCTTATTTCTCGTCCGCCTAGGCGGACTCGAAAGGGAGGGGAACTCTCTTAAATATGTAGTGCCTTTCATAGAAAGCTCCCTTCCCTTTCAAGGGAAGGGCCGGGGATGGGTGTGGATGAGAAGGGGTGGGTTCGGATAAAAAGAGTCGTTAACCCGAAATACGAAATGCGAGCACCGAACTACGCGTGACCCGCCAATAGTACTTCACGACTGTACGATCCCTCGGATGCACTCCCGCCAGAGGCGAGCACGGCGGGACATGCTTCACAACTCTCCCCGAACTCCCCACAGCTTCAACAACTCCTCAAATCCGTGGTCAAAATGTACCTGCGGTTCCCAGTCGATCATCTCTTTCGTTAATGAGATATCTCCGAGCGAATGCTGGACATCGCCGGGACGAGCGTCAAGGTAGGAGATCGGATGATTGAATCGTTCCGCAATCTCACGGATGCTCACGCTCGTCGGGCCGCTCACATTCAAGACCTCCCCTTTGCCGGCCTTCGTGGACATCATGGCTTTGATATTCGCCTCAACCACATCATTTACGTGGCAGAATGACCGCGTCTGTGATCCATCGCCACAGATGGTCAAAGGCTCCTTTGCGAGGTACTGACGCTTGAAGATGGCGAAAACCGGCGCATACGCCCCTTCTTCCGCCATCCCGGGTCCATACACATTGAAATACCGGAGCGAAACCGTCTCCAAACCGTAGAGCGAAAAAAACTGCGAACAAAAATGCTCGCCCATGAGTTTTTGGAGCGCATACGGACTCAATGGCTGCGGCTTCATGTGCGGATGTTGCGGCAGAACCGGCTGATTGCCATAGGCCGAAGACGATGCCGAGTACACCACGCGACGCACGCCCGCGTCCCGGGCAGCCACGAGCGTATGCAGGGTTCCGAAGACATTATGCTTCGATGAGATAACAGGTTCGGCGATGGAAAACGGCACGCGAGGCAGGGCCGCAAAATGGAAGACGCCGTCCGCGCCCCTCATGTACGATGCGAGCGTTTGAAGATCTTCATTCGTGAGATCCCACTCGATCACTGTTGCGCCTTCAGGAATTCGTTCGCGCAACCCAGTCGAAAAGTTATCAATGATAATAACCTCATGCCCATCTTGAAGCATGCGCTTCGCGAGCGTTGATCCGATGAATCCGGCGCCGCCGGTGACAATGTATTTCATAGTAGTAGCTAGTAGATAGTAGCTTGTAGCTAGGATTGGACTCGACGCAAGGAAGATATGAGTCCATTGAGCATTTTCGAGATTTCTACGAGTCGTGACTGCAAAAAGTCGACATCCTCCTTACAAGCATACTGCAAATCACGACAAATAAAACACTGATTTTGTAACTCATAGGCGGATCCGATGGCCATGGTATAAAAATGCCCCTTATCTAAAAGGGTCTTTCTACCGAATCCTTCGGCGATGTTCGACGTGACTGAAACCGACGCTCTTCGCATTTGAGAAACGAGGCCAAAAAGCTCATCTTTTGGAAATTGTTTTGTCATTCGATAAATTTCTAAAACAACTTCATGCCCTTTTTGCCAAGCGACCAAATCCGTAAAATTTTGTATCTTTTTATGATCCATAACAGCATCCCCTAGCTACTAGCTACAAGCTACTAGCCCCTTTCTCTGGCGAGCCCTCCACCCAGCGCACATCAATCCCCTGCTTCTTCTGCAATTCCGTATTATACGTTTCCGCGGCCTTGAGGACCGAGAGATCTACCCCGAGAGATTCCCCGAGCCGAATGATGCTCCGCGTATCCTTCGGGAGACACTTCCCGCCGTATCCGCGATACCCTTTATGGAAGACGTCGAGGTGTTGCTTCCCGATCCACGGTTCTGCCTGCCCGCACTCTTTGACATGATCATAGTCAACGCCCAAAGCCGAACAGACATCATACATCTGGTTTGCGTACGTGACCTTGAGCGCGTAGAACGCATTGCCAAAATACTTCACGAGCTCCGAGACCTTGGCGTGCGTAATCTTTTCAAACGGCGCGCGTGGCAAAAGCCCCATCACCTTTTCCGCATCACAACGGCTCTCCGCTGTGTACCCGACGATCTGCCGTGTGGGAAACTGCATATCATGGTCAACCGTGGTCTCTGTGAGAAACTCCGGGTTGAAGAGGATGCGATGCTGCGGATAGAGCGCCTGCAATTTCTCCGTGGTCCCCGGCTGAATCGTGGACTTCAAGACGATCGTCTTTCCCGGAACCGGGATTGTATTCAAGGCTGCGCGGATATAGGAATCATCAAATCCCGTTTCAAAGTAGTACGGCGTCGGAACAGCGATGAAGATGGTATCCGCATGCTCAAGCACGCCCGCATCATGATGCCCCTTCGGTGGGTCAAAGATGCCTGCCTCAATTCCCTTGGTCTTAAAAAATCGGTCAAGCGCTCCTCCGACCATACCGGCACCCATGATGGCAATATCGCTATATGCCGGTTGCGAAACAGGCTCCGGCTCTTGTACGAGATCAGAATCGTCCAACAGACCCGTTACCTCTAAAAACTGGCGGAGAGACATATCAAGCCCCTTTGCCAATTGTCGGCATGTCTCAATGGAAAGCGTGTCATACTCTCCAGCCTCAAGCTTGTAAATAAACGCAGAGGAAACCCCTGAACGCTCTGCGAACGTATTTTGGGTCATTTCCTTCTGCTGGCGGAGTTCACGTAATTTTGATGCGATTTCCTGCATATAACGTAAGGCTCTAGACTAGCAGACTTAGTATGAATAATACATCTTCAAGATGTGCCATA
>CAZWYJ010000097.1:0-2920 GCA_964638165.1 uncultured Gammaproteobacteria bacterium
GAAACTTAACATAATCACACCTTACGAGAAAACGAAGGATTAAGCAAACGAAATACGACCTTTCAACCACGTGGCAATACGCCCAGCCCGTTCAAACCACGTATACTTCTTTGCCACGAGCTTTGCCGTATCCGCTCGGCGATGAGCCTCCGCAGGATTATCGATCACCGCTAAAATCATCTCCGCAAGAGAATCAGTATCTCCCGGCTTTGCAAACCACGTCATGCGCTCATCAACGATGTCGCGAACCGAAGGAAGGTCTGTCACGATCATCGGAATGCCACTCCAGAGATATTCAAAAAGCTTCAATGGAGACATGTAGTACGCGTAATGCTCCGTCCATGGGAAAGGCATAAGCAAAACATCCGCAGCCGCGTAGAATGCCCCGAGTTCCCGTTGCGGTTGATGCCCCATGAGTTCAATACCATCTTCAGCATCTTTACGATATCGCTCAAGTTCTTCTTTAGTTCCTCCGACAGCAAGCAATCGAATACGCCGACCTTGCGCGCGAAGTTTGCGGATCGCCATAATCGCTTCATCCAAGCCCTTTGGCATCCCCATTGTTAAAAACTTGCCCGTATATAAACACAACGCCTCACTATCCTGAATACCAAGCTTCGCACGAGCAGTAGCTCGATCAACTTGATACTCAAATAGCATCGGATCAACAGCATCTGGTTCCACGAAGATATCCTCCGTGGCAATTCCTAATTTCTCCAACCCTTCACGTGATGAAGAGGTAAGCGTAACAACGCCATCCAGAGAGCGAAGAACTCGCTTTGCGATCCAACCATGATGCAAAGCATGAGATTCCCAAATTCGCATCCCTGGCATTGGAAGTAAAAAGACATAAAGCTCTCTACTATATACGACATCCGGGTTCCATGTACGGAATGCTCGCTGAAGATTTCGGACAAACGTGAACGTCTGAATCCAAAGTCCGAGATGACCCAAACGACTCCAACGAATCGCGTCAATGCAAGGCACGCGTTCAAATTCAAATGTCCGTTCTCGTCCGTAGTACACAAACGGATCCTCGTGCATCACAGGGCGGCGATCCGGAACATATAAACGAACCTCATGTCCCTGAGCCACAAAAGAAGCACACATCTGCACGACGTGGTCACTTTGTGCCTTCTCCGAAGGGAAACGGCTATTTGAAATATAAGCAATTTTCATAAAGACGAATTAGATATCTAATTCATTCGCGCATTTTTCTTTCGTTTCTTCATCACAACATCCCACGCCGTCACAACGGCGAGCGAAGCAAGGATCACCATGAGCCCATCCAATGGAATGCGATACTTCGTGTACCCCGCAAAGAATGAGTGCATGAACGTGTACACGCCGAAGATGACGAGGAACGGCATGATGCGTCCAAGGATCTTTTTCTTCCCTGCCACGAACAGACCAGCGATCGTGAAGAGCTCGACCAAGAGCACCCACGCAGTCAAAGACCACTGCGCTAGTTTCGCCACAAGGCTCTCCGTGCCGAGTGACCATTGCGCGCCGTAGCGTTTTGCTGGCTGCAGGCTTGGATTCCAAAACTGGACCATCTTCTGGATTTGAAGCTTCAGCCCGTTCTCCCAGTAGTGCGTCGTGATCCAATCCTTCGCGAGTCCGGTCCAGTACGTATTGAATGCCACTTCGTCAAATTCCCGCTGATCTTCGCACGTTTTCCGAAGGCCCGGCTCCAGCGGGTGTTCGCGGTTGAAGAAATACCCGTCGGGAACCTCCATGCCATGCGCGCGAAAATCCGCCTCCACTTCCGGCAATGGAAGATAGGTTGTTTTGAGCGGACTCGCCGGATCATGGACCTCGTCGAATGCTTCCTGCGGATACCCGAGCGCATTCATCGTGTACGCATGATCATTATTCGCCTTTGCGAGCGCATGGCCCAAATCCGTGGTGAGCGGAACGAATGAATGGAAGACGCGCCAATTTCGAATCGTCCACGGCGCAATGAGTCCTGCGGACACTGCGGCCATGATCGCAATCGCGCCGATCGCGCGTTTCCACTCCTTTCGCCAGCGAATGAGAAGCCAGAGGGACAGGAGAACCGTGGCCGGCAAAATCGTGCCCTGCATGTACGCAAGGAGCGCAATCATAACACCGCTCCAGAATGCCCACGCCATCTTCTTCGTCTCTTCAAGACGCAGGAGCGCGAGAATGAGAAGAACGATGAAGAGACTGGAAATAACCGTGTGATAGAACTGCGTGTAGTGATAGAACGTGTATGGATGGAGCGCGACGAAAGCCCCTGCGATAAGGCCGATGCGGCGATCCTTCGTCACAGCCCATCCGAGCCTGTAGACGAAATACACGACGAGAACGGCAAGGATATTCTGGATCACGGCTTGCGCAAAAAAGTTGGCGAAGCCGAATACTCCGTACACGCCGGTTAAGAAGAAGAGGAACCCCGGGGAACGGTACGCGGATGCGCAACCGATATCCGAAACGAACGAGTATCCGTTCCCCAGAAACCAATTCTGAACCAAGGTGAAGAATCCCCACTCCCGGTTCGTACCGAGCGAGCCGGCGAAGAGATAGAGGGAGAGCGCACGGAGGAGGACGGCTCCGGCAATGAGAAGCGCGGTCCACTTCCAGGCAGAATGAGTCGGGAGTTGGGAGTCGGAAGTCGGGAGTGGCGCGCTGTTTAATGGACGGCTGTCTTCTTCACTTCCGACTTCCGACTTCCGACTTCCGACTGATCTCCAAACATCCTGCTGAAGATGGGATCCTTCAATCTGAAGCGATGAAAACGTCTTTGCGCGTTCATGCGCCTGCGCAGCCATCCACTCACGACGTTCGCGCTCCGTAAATTGTTCCGCGAGCGCGTCCGCGAGCGCTCGTGCATCCCCGACTGGAACTGCGCGCCCGTCGATCTGCGGACGGAAGAATGAACCCACGCAGCCGACAT
>CAZWYJ010000098.1:0-2811 GCA_964638165.1 uncultured Gammaproteobacteria bacterium
TGCTGGGATATTGATCTGAGCGTTTGCCCAACGCGCCGACCGCTCGAGGAGATCATCCCGAAAGCCGACGTTATTTTCCTCTGTATCCCCTCTTGGGCCATCCGTGCCGCGGCTCAGGATCTCCGACACTTGATCACGACACGAACGGGCATCATCTCCGTTTCAAAAGGGCTTGATCGAACATCTGAATCCACGGTTGATGAACTTTTACGCGAGGTTTTCCCGCGCGTCGAAAAACTGGCATTGCTCTCCGGCCCCATGCTCGCAACGGAAATTTTGGACGACAAGACCTCGGCGGCCGTCATTGCTTCGCGGAGCAAGGCGTTCTGCAAAGAAGTGGAAACGATGTTCCGAAAAACAAATCTGCTCGTTACGACGAGTGATGACATTCGAGGCGTGGCATTGTGCGGGATTCTGAAAAACATTTATTCCATCGGGCTTGGTGCGGCACAGGCGCTTCATCCGGGCGATAATTTTCGAGGCATGTTCGCTTATGCGACAATCCAAGAAATGATGCTCATCCTCAAACATTTTAAGGCGAAACCGGAAACCGTTCTCTCCTACGCCGGCATCGGTGATTTGATTGCAACGGGTTTTAGCAGGCACTCAAAAAATCACTCGTATGGCGAAGCGCTCGTTCGTAACGGGAAGCCGAATTTTGAATCGGAAGGATCCGTCTCCGTCAAACCACTCGCAAAACGAATGGGCCCGGTGCTCAAAAAAGCACCCATTTTCAAAGCGATCCTCGAGATCGTCTCCGGAAAAAAAGACGCGAAAGCGATCCTGAAATTATTTTCTTAGGTAAATGGGGCCCGTTCGTACCACAAAAACCCTTGTCGCAAAAAAGGGCGGGAAGATCCCGCCCCCTACTCCACGACCTGACCCCCAAAGGCATCCAGAACCTTGCTCACGATGTCCGCCGGGGCATTGCTCAAATCTTTTTCCGTTGATGGCGAATTGGACGCGCTCGCGCAGAATCCGTCAAGGAGGAGCGCATCATCTTTTAAGACCGTTCGCAACACGCGCTCGACGAGATATTTTGTCTTGATGTCCTCCAAAAGTTTTTCGCGATGAAAGGCATACTGAAAACGGATCACAATCGTCTTTCCTTCCAATCTCTCCGGTTGGCAAATTTTTAAAATGAACGGGATCGAGTGATTCTCCTTCTCTACTTCGCGGATAATAACCGTCCAGTATTTTCGAATCTCGTGGATGTCCAGGTGAGGAGCATCGGTAGTAGCAGGAACGACCTCGGGAACGATCGAGGGATTGTTTGATTGCTGAATTGTTTGATTGCTGAATTCTGTATCCTCTAAGATTTTCTCACTAACCGCCCCCTGAGATACGCTCTCGACCGACTCACCGACTAACCGACTCACCGACTCACTGTTTGTTTTTACCTGTTCTTTTTTTTCGTCCTCGATGATCGGATCGGGTTTCGGCGGGCGCGTCTCTTCCGTCGGCCTACTCACCGACGGTGCCGGCGGGGCATCCCCTGTTACTGCCGACCCATTGGGCGGAGCATGCTCCGCCCCTACCGATTGGCTCTTCTCCGCGTGTGGCAGGATTCCCATCGCGACCGCGTGAATAGCAAGCTCCAACGTGAACATCGGATCCGTCCCCTGCTTGAGGTCGTGGCGACGTTCCAAAAGCATGAGCGCCATATCCGAAAGCTCACCTGTTGAAAAGCGTCCGATAAGACCGGCGATCGCTCGAGCTCCCTCGTCCCCTTGTTCGAGTCGCATCCGATCCGTCACGTCCGCGGACGTGAGGAGCGAGCGCACAACGTGGAGGAGATCTGAGAGCAAATGAGCCGGAGCGATTCCGTCCTCAATCGCCGCCCGCGTTGCCTCCAGCGCTTTCGAAAAATCACGATCCGCACCGCGCCGCAAGATGTCGGCGGCGATGGGAATGCGAGAAAATGGGAGCAAGAGACTCGCGACATCGTTCGTAATTCGATCTCCGCCCAAAGAAATGAGTTGCTCCAAAAGGCTCTCGGCATCTCTAAGGCATCCATCGCTTGACTGCACGAGGCGCGTGATCACTTCCTCATCAATCGAAACATTCTCCAGCTTAGCCAGCGATCGGATGCGCTCGGCCAGATCTGCAGGCTCGATCCGTCGAAACTCAAAACGCTGACATCGGGACTTGATCGTCTCCGGAACCTTATGAAGTTCCGTGGTCGCGAGAATGAAAAAAGCATACACGGGAGGCTCTTCGAGTGTTTTTAGGAGAGCATTCCATGCGCTAGGGCTCAGCATGTGGCACTCGTCAATGATATAAACCTTCCGCTTCCAGCGGGCCGGAGAAAAACGGACGTGGTCAATGATCGCTTCGCGGACGTGATCCACTCCCGTATGAGATGCCGCATCAATCTCAATAAGATCAATGCATGAACCCGCGTCTACATCCTTGCTCGCCTCGCTCTCAATTGGAGGCTCTCCGTTTTCCGTGGTCTCATTCAGGAGTGCCTTCGCGAAGATACGCGCGGTTGTCGTTTTTCCCACGCCACGAGGTCCTGAAAAGAGAAAAGCGTGGCCCAGCGTTCCAGACGCGACTTCTTTTTGGAGCGTTTCCGTAATGTGAGCTTGACCGGTTACGTCCGCGAAACGCTTTGGTCGGTAGGAGCGTGAAATCGGCATACGTCCGGAATATAGAGGATGCGTGAAAAAAACAAAAGCGGGCAGACCCTTCTCTGCCCACCTTTGCTCCACCATGTCAAAAAATGTCTACACCCACCCCTAACCCCTCCCTTGAAAGCGATCTGATGTAGATGTTTGATGGATTTTCTGGTATCGGGTGAGGATGAAT
>CAZWYJ010000099.1:0-2727 GCA_964638165.1 uncultured Gammaproteobacteria bacterium
CTGTACATCCCCACCCACCCCCGGCCCCTCCCTTAGCCTCGCTTCGCTCGGCAAAAGGGAGGGGAGCTTGCTATGAGATATTGAGTTTTCCCCTTCCATTTCGAGTCCGCCTAGGCTGACGAGAAATAAGGGAAGGGGTTAGGGGATGGGTGGGGAGTTAACCCCCAAACCCTCTCCTTCCCTATGTCCTACCTCGAATCCGTGCTCTCAACACTTCAATCCGCAGGCGAAATCGCCGGCATCTCTCCAGATGCTTTTGCGCTCCTCTCTCATTCGCAGCGCGAAGTCCATGTGACGCTTCCGGTGAAGCGCGATGACGGATCCCTAGAGCTTCTCCAAGGGTATCGCGTGCAATGGAATGACGCGCGCGGACCCTTCAAGGGCGGCATTCGTTTCCATCCGAACGTGGATATTGATGAAGTGCGCGCGCTCTCGTGCGCCATGGCGGTGAAATGCGCGGTCGTGAGCATCCCTTTTGGCGGAGGAAAGGGCGGTGTGGCGATTGATCCGAAGAAGTATTCGGCATCGGAACTTGAGCGCGTGATGCGCGCATACGTTCGCGCGATCGCGCCCGTCGTTGGGCCTGATACGGATGTTCCGGCGCCAGACGTGAACACGAATTCGGCACTCATGGATATCTTCGCGGACGAGTACGCAAAGATCGCGGGAGACTCCCCGATGTCCATCGGGGTTGTGACCGGGAAGAGCGTTGGGAAGGGCGGATCGCTAGGCCGGGGAGGGGCTACGGGGACCGGCGTATTTATGGCTTTTGATGCGCTTCGGCCTCACCTGGACATTCACCCGGAAACGGCGACCGTCGCCATTCAGGGGTTCGGGAATGCGGGGCAGGAGATCGCACGGCAGTTCTACGATCATGGATACAAGATCGTCGCGATCGCGGACTCCAAAGGCGCGATCCGCAATCAGGTTGGCTTGGAAGTCCCCGCGCTCATTGCGCATAAGGAGGCAACGGGATCGGTGGCGGGATTCGCCGGAGCGGATGAAGTGACCGCGGATGATTTTTTCTCGATCCCGTGCGATGTTATCGTGCCGTCCGCGCTCGAGAACGTCATCACGATAGCGAATGCCGGACGCATTCAAGCCAAGCTCGTTCTTGAGGCCGCAAACGGACCCACGACGCCGGAAGCGGATGAAATCTTGCGGCAAAAGGGTATTGTTATTTCTCCGGATGTGCTCACGAATGCCGGCGGTGTTTCCGTAAGCTATTTCGAGTGGCTGCAGAATAAGGAATCCGCTTCATGGAGCGAGGAAGACGTCCATACGCGACTCGCGGAGACTATGAAGAAGGCCACGGACGATGTGTGGAATTACGCGGATGCCCATGGCGTCACATTGCGTCAGGCGGCGTATGCGCTGGCCGTGGAGAGAATTGTGCAGGCCGAGAAAGAACGCGGGCGGGCGTAAAGAATCCTGAAAAAGCGATCCGCTCGCGTTTCCCTCAAAAACTCGCTCATCCGTCTAGGCGGACTCGCGAGTTTTTTAGTCCCCGCCTGCCATCGCCTGCGCGAAGCAATGGCGGGCAGACAAAGCGTCGCGTCTCATCGTTTCTTTAGGATTCTTTTCAACCGCAAATCCGTACATTCTTGTATCATTTTTTGCTTCATGTAGCCTACATTCTCTCATAAGGACTCGACAAAATTCTTGGATATGCTCTGCGGATCCGATATCCTATCTCAAGAGTCGATACCAATCTCTAAATTCCATATTCCCCGCCAAAGGCGGGTGCGCCTCTGGCGCATAACTTCTATTCTATGAAACGACTTGCAACAATTCTCGCCTTCGCCGCGATCGTTCTCGCGCCCATGGCGACGAGCGCCGTGACAGTCACAACGGATCTCGAGGGCAAACTGATCAAAGGTTCGCAACCTGCCGTCTATTTTTACGGCGAAGACGGGAAGCGTTATGTCTTCCCGAATGACAAGATCTTCTTCTCCTGGTACGCGGATTTCTCGAGCGTCCAGAAGATTTCCGATGAAGAGCTCGCCGCGATTCAGATCGGCGGGAACGTCACCTATCGCCCGGGGACGAAATTGGTCAAAGTGACGACAGATCCCCGCGTGTACGCCGTGAGCGGACAGGGGGTTCTTCGCTGGATCATCTCGGAAGAGATCGCGCGCCGTCTCTATGGAGAGGATTGGGCGAAACAGGTTCACGATGTGTCGGATGCGCTCTTTGGCGATTACGAAGTCGGCGCATCAATCGCCTCGGACGAGGCCTATGACCCGGCGTCGGAACGGACGACGTACACGAATGTCTCAAAACTTCTCGCGTCTGATACGCCCGCTTCTTCCGAGCCGTCTTCCTCCAATCACACCATCGTCCTCACGCGCACGAGCGGCAAGAACTTCTCCTGGACCGACACGGCTGTCTCCTCCATGGGGTACAAGCTCGTCTGGTCCAAGAACACGAATCCGACCTATCCGACCCGTAGCGGAGATTCGTACAATTACTACGGCGAGTCTTCCACCAAGTCCGGCGAAGTCGGCGATACGGATTCCGGTTCCACCTACTATGTCCGCGTCTGCGAATATCTTGGTGGCAAGTGCGGCGCCTACTCCAATCAGGTGAGCTTCGTAGCTCCGACCACGGAATCCGAAGATTCTGAAGAAGTGACCTCCTCCAATCACACCATCGTCCTCACCCGCACGAGCGGCAAGAACTTCTCCTGGACCGACACGGCTGTCTCCTCCATGGGATACAAGCTCG
>CAZWYJ010000100.1:0-2621 GCA_964638165.1 uncultured Gammaproteobacteria bacterium
AAGCTCTTCGAGTTCCGCTGATACCGCGTCAGCTCTGCTGCGCGGAGGTTCATTTCTCCAAACGCCTAATTATCCGATCAAGAGAATATATGATTGCCTTTACTGGTTATTCGGGAAGAATAAAACATATAAAGATGATGCAACTCATTGCTCGCCTTTTTCTTTTGGGAAGTTGGAAAAGTTGTTAAAAACGAATGATTTTTGCATCATGCGGTCGGTGGGGAGAAATATGATGTTTGAACAAAAGATCCCCCTGCTCAAACGTTGCAAGCGGATGCTGTTCTTCAAGCATTTTTCACAAAAAATGATCATCGTGTCTACGAAGAAGGTTTGAAAATGTAAAGACGGCATCGTTTCTTGAATTGTTCGTGTTGCTGTATTAGAACCTCCGAAGACGCCTTGACGGCTCATTGGTCATGAGTCGTTTTAATGTTTCGTTTTTACGCCGGTTTTGATATTCGCTCCATGATGTCGCTGATCACATTCGGATCCGCGAGCGTCGAAATGTCTCCAAGGTCGTCCGTCTTCCCTTCCGCGATTTTTCGAAGGATGCGGCGCATTACTTTTCCCGAGCGTGTTTTTGGCAGAGCCGGGACGAAGATGAGCATTGACGGAACGGCAATCGGACCGATGGAGGTGCGGATGTGGAGCAGGATTTCTTTTCGGAGATCGTCATGTTCACGCACGCCGTCCATGAGTACGGCGAATGCCGCAAGGGACTGACCTTTGATAGCGTGCGGGATTGGAACGATAGCAGCTTCCGCGACTGTTCCGTGTTCCGTGAGAGCGCTTTCAACCTCTGCGGTGCCGATTCGATGACCCGCGACATTCACGACATCGTCCAGTCGGCCAAGCATCCAGTAATCGCCATCCGCGTCGCGTCGGCATCCGTCTCCGGTCATGTACGTATTCGGGAATGCGCTGAAGTATGTGTTGATGAAGCGCTCATGGTCGTTCCAGAGTGTCCGCGCCATGCCCGGCCACGGGCTTTTGATGCAGAGCGCCCCACCTTCATTCGGCTCGCAGACCGCGCCTTGTTGGTTCAGGATGACGGGATTGATCCCGTAGAGCGGTCGCATCACGCTTCCGGGTTTTAGGTCGTGAATGCCGGCTACGGGCGAGATGAGGATGCTTCCGGTCTCTGTTTGCCACCATGTGTCCATGATCGGGCAACGCTTTTCGCCTACGATATGGTGGAGCCAGTGCCATGCTTCCGGATTGATCGGTTCGCCAACGCTCCCGAAGATGCGGAGCCGGGAAAGGTTGTGGCGTTTTGGCCATTCGTCGCCATGGCTCATGAGCGTCCGAATGAGCGTTGGTGCGGTATAGAATACGGAAACGCCATGATCTTCGCAGATTTCCCAGCATCGGTCCGGATCAGGATAGGTCGGGCCGCCTTCGTAGAGGAGGATGGTTGCTCCGTTCGCAAGTGGTCCGTAGACCACGTAGCTATGTCCCGTGATCCACCCGACATCGGCCGTGCACCAGTACACATCGTCCTCGCGCATGCCGAAAATCACGTCATGCGTCAGGGACGCTTGCACGAGATAGCCACCGGTCGTGTGGAGGAGTCCCTTCGGGCTCCCGGTTGATCCGGATGTGTAGAGAATAAAGAGAGGATCTTCGGCAACCATGGGTTCCGGCTCGCATGCGTCCGATTCCGTCGCGCGAGCATCGTGATACCAGATATCTCGTCCGTCTCGAATCGGCACATCCTCGTCTGTTACGCGGACCACGATCACGGTGTGTACATTAGGTGCGTTCTCAAGTGCCTCATCCGCCCACGCTTTCAGGGGAACGGATTTCCCATTTCTACGACCCGCGTCCGCTGTGATTAGAACAGTCGCGCCGCTGTCAATTAATCGGCTTCGGAGCGAGAGCGCGCTGAATCCGGCAAAGATGACGGTGTGGATGGCTCCAATCCGGGCGCAGGCGAGCATGGCGGCAACGGCTTCGGGAATCATCGGCAAATAGATTGCCACGCGGTCGCCTTTGCGGACGCCTTGGCGTTTCAGGATATTCGCGAAGCGACAAGCTTCGTCCCGTAGTTCGGCGTATGTCATCCTCCGCACATCGGATCGCGTTTCGCCTTGCCAGATGATTGCCGTTCTCGCCCCGTTTCCCCGTTCGCAATGACGGTCCAGACAGTTGGTACTCGCATTCAGGATGCCATCCTCAAAGCACGTGTGACGGATGATTCGGCGAGACGTATCCCATTCGGCCTTCAGGGCTTGCATTGGGGGTTGGATCCAATCAATCCGTTTGGACTGCTCAAGCCAGTATTCGTCGGGACTGCTGATAGACCGTTGCCATGCGTCTTGGTATGCATGTATGACCTGATCCTGATCAGGGCTCAGGATTTGCGGAATCCGTTCTGCGTCGCCGGAGAGGGATTCGATGGATAGTGGATTGGTCATGGCTGCGTATGATCATATCGTAACCGGAGGCAAAAATATACCCTTTCTCTTGTTTTGAAACGTGATATCAGCCTTTTTATTCACAGACTATAACTCTTGTACTATTTTTTCTATTGGAGTACGATATTTTTAATTAAACGATATTTACGTTGGCTCTAGACTAGCAGACCGCATGATAAAATGCGATTATGCTTGTCAGTACAG
>CAZWYJ010000101.1:0-2537 GCA_964638165.1 uncultured Gammaproteobacteria bacterium
CCCGATACCAGAAAATCCATCAAACATCTACATCAGATCGCTTGAAAGGGAAGGGGAAGGCTCAATATTTCATAGTAAGCTCCCTTCCCTTTCGAGCGAAGCGAGAAATAAGGGAAGGGTCGGGGATGGGTGTGGATTTAAGGGCAGGGGTGGGTATCTTCACCTTCCCTCCCCCCAACCCTTCCGCTAGGATGAGCCCATGCCTGCTCCAACCGGCCTCCGCATTGCCCTGGCGCATGACTACCTCATCCAAGATGGGGGCGGCGAACGCGTGCTTCAAGCGCTCCAAGAGATCTTTCCGGATGCGCCGACTTTCACCCTTTTCTACGATCCAAAACGTTCACATCCGGGCTTCCGGAACAAGGACATTCGCACGAGCATCATCGCCCGATGGCCGTTTACCAAGGGCCGCGAAGAATGGGCGCTCCCCCTCATGCCCATGGCGATCGAGCATCTCGACCTCTCCGGATACGACGTGGTCATTTCCAGCTCAAGCGCCTTCGCCAAAGGCGTGATCGTGCCACCAGGCGCGCTCCACATCTGCTACCTCCACACACCGACTCGATTCCTCTGGGAAGACCGGCTCTCGTACATTGACGAACTTCCGCAACCACGACTCATCAAACGATTTCTCCCGCCGATTCTCCATCAGCTCCGAACCTGGGATCGCATTGCCGCTGAACGGCCGGACATCCTCCTCACGAACTCCGCCACGAGCCAGCGACGCATCCAGCGATACTACCGACGCGACGCGCACGTCCTACACCCGCCGGTTGATATCTCCGGCATCCCCGTATCCACGACGCATCAGGACTACTGGATCACCGGCGGAAGGCTTGTCGGGTACAAGCGTTTCGACCTCACGGTGCGCGCCTTTGCGAAGCTGAACATCCCGCTCAAAATCTTTGGCGTGGGTCCGGAGCTCTCCCGGCTCAAACGCCTGGCAGGGCCTAAGACGGAATTTCTCGGACGCATTTCGGATGCGGAAAAAATCACGCGCATCGGCCATGCCATCGGATTCATCCACCCGCAGATCGAAGATTTCGGCATCACGGCCGTTGAGGCCATGGCCGCGGGCAAACCCGTGATCGCCTACGGCATCGGTGGCGCGGCCGAAACCGTGATCCCGGGCATCACCGGACTCCACCTCGAAACACAAAGCTGGGAGGATATCGGGGACGCCGTCGTTCGCTTTGACGCGAACCGATATGATGCGCAAGCGATCCGCGCGCACGCGGAACAATTCTCCCAAGAACGGTTTGTGGAGCAATTCCGCGCCTTCTTCCGGCGAGTGACTTCCTGATGCGTATGCCCGATCATTCGCATATCCTCGTTGATGCCCGACCGCTCATAGATCCGGCCGGCGGTGGCGTACGGCGCGCGTCCATCCAGATCCTGACGCAACTCCTCGAAGAACGACCGGAGATCACATTCGATTTCATCACCACGGGCACGCATCGCCCGGAGCGCCCCCAACCGTTCCTCTCACACCCGCGCATCACGCACCTCCATCTCCGCTGGCCAAACAAACTCTGGACGCTCGCCTCGCTCATGGGAGTCGTGGCGCTCGATCGCATGGCCTCACGAATGTCGAAACGGAAATATGATGCCGTGCTTTTATGCAATCTCGGCTTCACGGGTTTCATTGATACGCCGTATGCGCTCGTCCTGCACGACTTCTCATTTCGCATTCACCCGCCATGGTTCACGTGGAAGATGCGCCTGTGGCATCTTGCGGTAAACCCCGACGAACTCATCCGCCGGGCGCAACGACTCTTCTGCGTCAGTCGGACCACGATGCTGGACGCGGAACGATTCGCGCATGCGCCACAAGACCGTTGCGACATCATCCGCCTCGCATCTTCCCGTACGGACGGTTCGCGAACCGCCCCTACCCTCTCCCCCCTACCTTCCCCCTACCTCCTCATCCTTGGCGTTGGCGATCCTCGGAAGAATGTCGCGACGGCAATCTCCGCGGTTCAGGCTCTGCGCGAAGATCCGAGATATGCGGACGTGAGACTCGTGGCCGTCGGACAGCTCCACCCGTCGAGATCCTTTCGGACGCGAACAGCGCTCAATCTCCGTCAAGACTGGATCACGTATCTCCCGCATGTCTCCGATGCGGAACTCCAGGACCTCTACGCGCACGCATCCGCGCTCCTCTACCCTTCGTGGTATGACGGTTTCGGCCTCCCGCTCCACGAAGCCGCGCAATATCGCACGCCATGCATCGCCTCCAGCGCAGGATCACTCCCCGAAACCGCGCCGAACGGAACCGTCTTCGTTTCGTCGGCCAAGCCACATCTCTGGACGCAAGCGATCCACCACGTCCTCGAAGCTCCGGAATTACATCAAACGACATTACGAGCCGGAAGCGACAAACCGGATATTGAAGCGATCGTGAAGTGGGTGGATGAACGACTCGCCCCCTAACCCCCTCTCTCTCCTGATGTACTCACCCCCTAACCCCCTCTCTTCCAGACGATCTGATGTAGATGTTTGATGGATTTTCTGGTATCGGGTGAGGATGAATATCA
>CAZWYJ010000102.1:0-2435 GCA_964638165.1 uncultured Gammaproteobacteria bacterium
AAATACGACCCTCGCAAAAGAGCAAGGGTCGTTTTCGTATTTCTTTGAAGTTCGCAAGGTACAAGGAAGTGGGATGAATCTTTCCATCAGAGAATCAGCGTTCGCGCAGCTTTCTCGGAACCATACGCGGCGTCTCTACGCCATTCTCATCATCAGGCTGAAGCGCCCTGCACCCACTACGGCGAACCGGGATTTTTGACGAACCCCCTTCGCCGATCGGATACGTTCCGCTCTGAACAGGAGGACGGGCTACCGGAGGCAGTGAGCTGGAACGGGCTACGGGCTCAAACGGTTTTTGCGAGGGAGGCTGTATAGACCGTCTTCTCGCCACTCCGAAGGCTGCAAGGCCATCGGGGCGCGTGCGGTCTTCATCATCGCAATCAAGCAATTCAAGACTCCACTGACTCGCTCCCGATACGCTTTCGCCTGCCGCATCGGGGCTAAGGGAACGCGCGACAGGGAGAGATGCGCCACTCCCTTCCAGCATCCTGCGTGCAAACAAATCGTCCTGCACGTCGCCCACATTGGGACAAAGGAGATTCCGGCATACCGGCACGCCTTCCGCAAATGGAGTCTTACATGCCAAGCATGCGTGACGCGGACAGTGCGGATTACGGCATACCATACCTTCAATGAACGGGGTCCCGCACGTGGAACAGCACGCGCCACTCGCGTGATCATCTATCATCTTTCCACCTCTTTGGAAGGTCCGTATCGTATGCGCACCCCGCGTACAAAAGGAGATGCGTATGTAGTTTAAGCCAAAAACACGAAAAAGGGAAGTCTAATGTCCGGCGTGCTATACTAGGGCGTGACGTATGCAAAATGCACAGAGGTATCAAAATCAATTTTTCTTCATCGTGCTCGGGATCGCCATCGTCCTCACATTCCTCATTGCGAGGCCGTTTATCAATTCCCTCCTGATCGCCATGGCCTTTGCCGTGATCCTGCGACCGATGTTCAAATCCTATCGCCGGCTCATGAAAGGCATTCTCCCCGGCGTCTCAGCGATCCTGACGATCGTCACCGCAGTCCTCCTCATCGCCATCCCGGCCACCCTCCTCGCCTCGCGCGTCATCATCGAATCCCAGCAGGCATACCTCTCTCTCGGGGGTGGCGTTTCCAATTTTAGCGACTGGGTTAATCAAATAGAGGCACCGATCAGGCAGTACGTTCCGAGCTTCAGCTTCAATATCGAATCAATCGCCATGCCGATTATTCAGCTCGTCGCCACGCATGCGACCGATATCTTCGCAACGACATTCGCGACATTCCTGAACGGCATCATCATCTTCATCGCACTCTACTTCCTCCTGCGAAACGGCGATGAAATCAAACGCTGGTTCATGGAGTACAGCCCCTTGCCGGACGAATCCGATGCCATGATTCTCCATCGCATCCAGGCGACGATCAATAGCGTCTTCCGCGGATCGCTCCTCGTCGCCCTCATTCAGGGCGCCGTTGCCGGCATCGGTTACACATTCTTCGGGCTCCCGAATCCGACGCTCTGGGGATTGGCGACTTCCGTATCATCGCTCATCCCCGGAATCGGAACTGCGCTCATCGGCATTCCGGCAATCATTTTTCTCTTCACCACCGGTCACACCTTCAATGCCGTCGGACTCCTCATCTGGCAAGTCTTCGTGACCGGCCTCGTTGATAATCTCATCAGTCCAAAAATTCTCGGAATGGGGAAGGGCGTCAATATCCATCCGTTCATCATCCTCATCGCCATCCTCGGAGGCTTGAGCCTGTTCGGCGGATGGGGATTCATGATCGGCCCCTTGGTCTTAAGCTTCTTCTTCTCCCTCGTGGACGTGTACCGCGATTATATCCTCACCGAACGCGAACCATCTCCCAAACGAAGAAAAACATAGAGAGCGCTCGGCGCTCTCTTTCGTTTACTAACCGAGCCGTTGCATCTCTTTTTCGGTCAAGTACCGCCATGACCCGACCGCGAGGCGACCAAGTGGGATTCCCGCAAATGACGTACGAATGAGATCTTCGACGTCCGCACCAACGGCCGCGCACATCTTGCGTACCTGGCGATTCCTCCCTTCGCGGAGTGTCATGCGAAGCCGCTTTGGTGCAAGGCGCACGACCTCCGCCGGAAGCGTTTTCTTCCCCTCTATGACGACGCCTTCGCGCAGACGATCGAGATCCGCATCCGGGATCACGCGATCCACAGTCACTTCATACACTTTCTCATGGCCGTACCGCGGATGCGTTAAGCGATCCGACAGATTTCCGTCATTCGTGAAGAGAAGCAGGCCGGAAGACTGCACATCGAGCCGGCCAACGGGAAACATTCTGCCCGGGTAGTCAATCAAATCCATCACCGTATCCGGCAGTCTCGTATCCGTACTCGTAATGAATCCGACCGGCTTGTGGAGCGCGATCACGACACGCTTAAGCGCTCCCCCGATGACTTCGCC
>CAZWYJ010000103.1:0-2347 GCA_964638165.1 uncultured Gammaproteobacteria bacterium
GGACGTTTTCCCATTTGGTCCAAGAGAACGCGGAGTTCAGCAGTATGCATGGCGGGGATGGGGGTAGGTAGTAGGTGGTAGATAGTAGGTGGAAATCCCCCTACCTACCACCTACTATCTACTACTTACAACAGATCATAATGTGCGGGGAGAAAATAATCCAGTATACTTGACACAACGATCGAACTCTGTTACGGTCGTTGATCGTACCGTCACAACGGGAGGTGGCATGACACATTCATCCGAACCAGTCGGCCTCACGGCTGACACGACGTATCAAAGAGCTCAACGAACCATCGGGATAACCAGGAAGTACTACACGCCGAAACGCGCGTATAGAGAAATCCTCGAGGCCATGTTCCAGACACCACTAGAACAAGCCGACATACGCGGCGCTTATGCGGCAGAAGCCGCTCGCCTCATCTTCACCATCGGCCAAGGAGCGCTCTACGATTCATTGCCGTACACGCAAAAGGCGCGAGGGCTCTTCTCCGACGCCGTTCGCTTCTACGAGCAGCCAAGGACCAACATCCCAACCGAGCACCTCGTCGAATGCAAGCTCGAGCTCGTCAAAACGACGTTAATCGTCATGAAGGCGAACGAGTGCGACCAAGACTATTGGAAACTCTTCGAAGACGCCCTGGATCACATGCAGTTCGTGATCAGATACGGCGAACGAAAGGTTTTCAAAGAAACCGAAGATGAAATCCGATCCATCATGCTCAACGGTCCGGATTGGAAAGAGTGGTCCATAGGAAACATTGACCGGCTCCGAAGCATCGGGCAATTCCGAGAATCACGGGAGTACTTCGAATGGCTCGTGGCGATCACGGACGTCTACGGCATTAACATCCAATTGCCGAAAGAGTGGAAGATCCCTCCGCCAAGCTGGAAACAGCTGACGGACCGATCGTAACCGTCTCGATCACCTCCCGTTTCTCGCAAAAGCGACCCAGCTGAAATGACTCTCAGCTGGGTCGCAATTGTTTTTTTTTAGAAAGAGTTGATTGGTTGATTAGTAAATAGTTGATTAGGGGAACCCTTTTGTCATCCCGAGCGCTAAAAAAGATTCTAACAGTCGTGCAGCTCATCGCGAGGGACCCCTTTCTCTTTGAGAACGTGATGAGATCTCATGAACGTCCACGGATAGAAAGGGGTCCTTCGCGGCAAGCTCCTGCGGACTCCGGTCCATGGCGCTCAGGATGACGAGAAAGGCGCCCCAATCAACCACTTACTAATCAACTATTTCCCAATCAACTACTCACCAATCAACAAATTTCCTACTTCTTAAACGGAAACAGACAGATCCGGTTCTTCGCCCTCTGTCGCGTCTGCATATCCAAAACCGTGAGTTTGAGTCCGTCCATGAGTTTTGTGCGAGGCTTCCATCCCGTTACGGACGCGAGGAGGGATGCATCCAACGAGCTACGCATGGGCGCATTCGAATCCTCCGGACCCTTCTTAGACTTCTTGCGATACTTCGTAATTTCCGCCAACCGCTTGAAGATATCCCGTACGCTCGTTTCTTTTCCGGTTCCGACATGAAAGACGCCGACAACCTTTTCATCTTCCAGCGTGCGCATGATCGCATCCGCAACATCTGCCACGTACACGTAATCGCGCGTTTGCTTGCCAGTGCCATTGATCGTCACGGGGCAATTCGTGAGCATCGCGTTCGTAAAAATCGCAACCACGCCAGCCTCACCTGCGGCGTTCTGCCTCGGGCCATAGACATTCGCGAAACGGAGAGAAACGAACGGGAGATGATATTCGCGACGATAGAAATCGCCATACAGCTCAATCGCACGCTTGGCGATGGCATACGGGCTCATCGGATCGGCTATGCCGTGCTCTGTTGCCGGAAGCGGAACGGTTTCATTACAGAGTGCGCCACCAGTTCCTGCAAAAATGAATCGTTTCACATGCGCCTTCGCCGCCGCATCCATGAGCCAGATTGAAGCGCGAATATTCGTTTCCGCATCCGCCACAGGATCCTTGATCGAACGAGCCACGCTGATCTGCGCCGCAAAATGCAGAACGGCGTCCGGCTCATGTTTCAGAATCCATTGTGAAGCTCGCTCGTCGCGAACATCCATTTTGAGAAACTCCGCAGCAGGATGGACGTTCTGGCGCTTCCCGCTCGAGAGGTTGTCCATCACGGTCACGCGCCACCCGGCCCCGATGAGCGCATCAACCACGTGCGAGCCGATGAACCCGGCGCCGCCGGTCACGAGCGCGCGAGATGGAGATTTTTTTGATTGAGTCATAGGGGTAGTATAGCAAAATATTACGAAGGCTCTAGACTAGCAGACTTAGTATGAATAATACATCTTCAAGATGTGCCATA
>CAZWYJ010000104.1:0-2218 GCA_964638165.1 uncultured Gammaproteobacteria bacterium
TCACGGAGTTCGGAAGTGATTTTGAGGGCGTGATTCCGGCGTATCCGAACAGGGATATCCATGAGACTCTCGTAGAGACCCTGGCCCCGTTCGATCAGCATTACATCGCGGAATCCGAGAAATATGTTCATGTCACGTACTTTTTCAATGGCGGGCATAGCCAGATTCGTTTCAATGAGAAGCGTTTCAATATTCCCACGATTCGCGTTGACCGGTACGACAAAAAACCACGTATGCGAGCCATGGAGATTGCGAAGCAGATTGAGAAGTCTTTGCGAAAGGGCGCGGATTTCGTGTGCGCGAACTTTGCGAATGCCGATATGGTCGGCCACACGGGAAACTTCCCGGCGACCGTCAAGGCCTGCGAGGCATTGGATGAAGCGCTGGCTATCGTTTTCCGTGCTGTCCAGAAACGTCGTGGCGCGCTGATCGTGATGTCCGATCATGGAAACGCGGAGTATGTTCAGCGGGCGGATGGAACGCCGGATACGGAGCACAATCCGAATCCCGTCCCGTTCCTTGTCGCTGGAAGAATTCCGAAAAATCTCAAACTTCGGACGCGTGGCGAGCTTGCGGATGTTGCGCCGACGGTTTTGAAGCTCATGGACGTTGATCAGCCCAAGGCTATGACAGGGCACGCGCTCCTTCGCTAAGTATGCCCCGTCCCAAGCCCGTGGTTCTCGTAACGATGAGTGGCGTCGGTGTAAGTCCGACCATGGATGGTAATGCTTTGCGACAGGCGAAGATGCCCACGTTTTCCCGTCTCATCGAAACGTACCCGGCTGTCACGCTTCACGCGTCCGGATCCGCCGTTGGCTTGGAAGAGGGCTATGGAGGAAGCGCGCAGGCAGGTCATCGGGCCATCGGGCTCGGAACGGCATGGTTCGCATCCGCTCCTCGCGTTGCGGATGCGCTCGCGCGCGGAGTTTTTTCGCAGACGCCAGTTCTTCGGCGACTCGTTCGGCACGTGGCGTCTTCGCGCGGAACGGTCCATGTCGTCACCTTGCTCTCTTCCGCGGAGTGGTATGCGCGTCAGGATACGCTCGAAGCTCTGATTGCCTTGTTTATTCAGGAGAAGATTCCGGCACGGTTGCACATCATTCTCGATGGCATTGACGCTCCGCGCGAACGAGGGAAGGAACTCATTGATGCGCTTGAATCACGATTGGCTCAGACGTCGGTTCAGGTCGGGAGCGTGTGCGGACGGCGGTATGGCATGGATGATCTCTCGCGCTGGGAGGATACGCAGCTCGCTTTTGAGGCTATGTTTACGGCGCGATCTCCAGAACGGCACGCATCCGCATCCGAGGCGGTTGCCTCATCGTATGCGCGGGGAGTGTATGACGACGAGATCGTTCCAACCGCGATCGGTTCGGCTTTACCGTGGAAGGATGGCGATGCTGTGATCTTTTGTCACACGCGTCCCTTTGCGATCCGTCAGCTCGTGGGAGCGTGCGTCCTCCCGGAGTTTTCAGCATTCGATCGGTCGCCGTGTCCGGATATCTTTTTCGCGTCCATCGTCGAAATCGACAAGGACTATCCCATGCATGTGTGTTTTCCGGCGCTCCTTCCGGAAGTCTGTCTCGGACGATGTTTTTCCGATGCCGGGCTTCGTCAGCTTCGCGTGGCCGAAACGGAACGGTTCGCGCACGTTACGGTCTTTCTGAACGGTATGCGTGAAGATCCGTTTCCCGGAGAGGATCGCATGATCATTTCAAGCCCACTCGTTTCCTCGTATGATCAGTCGCCGGGTATGTCAATGGAGTTCGTCGCGGACGCGGTTGTGAAGGCGGTTGCCGAAGGTCACTACGACGTTATTATCGCGAATCTTGCGGCTCCGGATATCGTTGCCAGGAGTGGGAACGAGGAGGCAACGGTTCGCGCGTGCGAGGCCATGGATCACTGTCTTGGGCGTATGGTCGAGGCGGTTTTTGCACTCGACGGAGCGATTATTCTCGTTGGCGATCGTGGTCGCGTTGAGGCTTTGTATGATCCGGCTACGGGTCGGGTGCGACGACGTGGGACCATGAATCCGGTGCCATGCGTGATCGCGAGCCACGCTCATGAGGGGCTCAAAGCGGTTTCCGGTGATGCGGTCGGCGGGGACTTGGGCATGACGAGTCCGGCGGGAGCGCTCGTTGATATTGCACCGACGATTCTCAAGTTGATGGAGCTTCCGATCCCCAAGGAGATGACCGGAAGAGCGCTGATGTAGACG
>CAZWYJ010000105.1:0-2142 GCA_964638165.1 uncultured Gammaproteobacteria bacterium
TCGCAACCATTCAATATCAAAAAAAGCCCGATTTGTCAACGCCTAACAGGGGGACGAAGAGGCCATGGGACGCTGTGAATTTCCCGCGCCCCACGGCCCCCTACTTGCAAAATACGTTATTTTTTGATATCCTTCCGTCATTCACTACTAAATACCCGACTTATGCCATTACCTGGCCATCGGCATACCAGCTCCAAAAAGCACCGCCGTGCATCACATTTTGCGCTTGATAAAGCCAATATTACAAAGGAGAAAGCGTCTGGAAAACTCCACCTTTCCCATCGCGTCGCTCCCGGAGCCTCCGAGTACAATGGCAAGCCGATCCATGTGAAGCCGAGCAAGCGGAAAGCGGAAAAAGCCGCAAAACGCCTTGAGAAGACCAAGAAAAAGGCTTAAAAGCCTATAAAAAATCGTTCTTTCGTCCTTTTATGTCCAATCGTCACCTCTGTCGGGCCATTGCCCTCCAATCCCTCTACGAGTGGGATTTTCATGGTGGGACAAAAAACGCCGTGGATCTTCTGAAACGCAATGTCCAAGAATTCGCTCCGGATTTGGATGAAAAGGACTTCTCCGAACGAATCGTCGCCGGCGTTACTGAGCATCGTGATACGATTGACGGTCTCATTACGACCTTCGCCCCGGACTGGCCACTCCAAAAAATCACCACGGTGGACCGCAATGTCTTGCGAATAGGGACATTCGAGCTCGTCTACACGCACGAGATTCCCTCGAAGGTCGCGATTAATGAAGCGATCGAGCTCGCAAAAACCTTCGGCGGTGAATCGAGTGGAAAGTTTGTCAACGGCGTTCTCGGCGCCGTGTATCGCGACCAAGTTGCGAAGGGCGTGCAGAAAACATCAGACCTTCCGAAAGAAGAAACGCCAAAGGATGAAAAGGCCAGGCATGCGACGGAAGGCGAAACCGTTCCGCCGGATCCGGAGCCGTCCGAGGAATTTCCGGCAGATCATCCGCATATTGAAAATGCATCATAATCAGCGAACGGCGCTGATGATGGCCACAGAACTCCGTTCTATGCGCATCCATCATTGTCGTCGTTCCCTGAACGCCTCTCACCTATGGAATTGCCCGCACTCGCTCCCTTGGAGGAACGTTTAGGCTACGCATTCAAAGATCAATCCATCTTGATCCAAGCCATCACACATCGCTCATACCTGAATGAGCATGCGGATTTTCCGTACCCGCACAATGAACGCCTTGAGTTTTTGGGAGACGCGGTTCTGGAACTTGTGGTGACGGAAAACCTCTTCGTGAATTACAGCAATCCGGAAGGAGAGCTCACGAACTGGCGCGCGGCACTCGTGAACGCCAAGACGCTCGCGGGCATTGCGAATCAGCTCGCGTTTGAGGACTTCCTCCTCATGAGCCGGGGCGAAGCGAAAGATAAAAATTCCAAGGCGCGGATGTACATTCTGGCGAACGCCATTGAAGCGATCATCGGCGCGATCTACTTGGACGGCGGATGGGAAGGCGCGAAGAAGTTCATTGACGCGAACGTGCTCTCACACCTCCCGTTCATCCTCGAACATCACCTCCACATTGATCCGAAGAGCCGATTCCAAGAGACTTCTCAGGACTTGCTCGGAGTGACGCCTTCGTATAAAGTCCTTGAGGAAGTCGGACCGGATCACGCCAAGGAATTCACGGTCGGCGTATTCCTGGAAAAAGAGCTCATCGCCGTGGGGCGCGGGACCTCCAAACAGGAAGCGCAGATCGCCGCCGCGGAAGAGGGACTTAAGGTGAAAGGCTGGGATGTAACGGTGAAAGCGTAGGGTTTGGTAGTTGGGCTTTGGATTTTTAAAATTTGAAGTGCGGAGCGACGGCTGAAAAAGGATGAATTACGCTGCGCTGGAAGGAGAAAATCCGCGAGGCGTACGTAATCGTACGATGAGTGGATTTTCGACTGAAGCGCAAGTAAGTCGCCTTTTTCAGCCGTCGCTCCTAATATGCGTCTGTCGTTCAACGGATAGGACGTCGGTCTTCGGAACCGATAATGGGGGTTCGATTCCCTCCAGACGCACCACGAATGAGACCGCTTCGAAAGAGGCGGTTTTGTTATTGAGAAGTTTTTGAAAATTCAACCCTAGATTGTGCCACCCCTCATCCACAGGTCTCTGCCAAGAC
>CAZWYJ010000106.1:0-2088 GCA_964638165.1 uncultured Gammaproteobacteria bacterium
TCCCTTTTGCCGAGCGAAGCGAGGCTAAGGGAGGGGTTAGGGGTGGGTGTGGATGCAAAGGGAGGGGTTAGGCCCGCCCGCCACGCAAGCCGAGTCCGCGAGGCGTTGCGGGCAGGGGTGGGTTCTGATATGAGAAGCAACTTTCTTGTCAAAACCCCTCTTTATCGCAATACTATCCACGAATAAAAGGGGGCGGGTGGATCACGTAGAACGTGACACGGCCCCGCCCCTACGAAACCATGCCATACCGCATCCTCTTTCTTGGAACCCCTGACTTCGCGGTCCCGTCTCTCCGGGCTCTTGCTAAAGATGAACGTTTTGACATCGTGGGCGTGATCACGCAACCGGATAAACCCGTAGGACGCGAGGCAAAAATGACGCCACCGCCGATCAAGACCGTGGCACAGGAACTCGGCATCCAGACCATCAAACAGCCGGAGAAGCTCACGGATGCGGATTTTCGTTCCTGGATCGAAGAGATCAGTCCGACCTGCGACGCCTTCGTGGTCGTGGCATACGGAAAAATATTCCGCGATTGGTTCCTCGCACTTCCAAAGCACGGACTGATCAATGTCCACGCTTCCCTGCTCCCTCGCTGGCGCGGTGCGAGCCCGATCAATGCCGCGATCGCAGCCGGGGACGCCAAGAGCGGCGTGAGCATCATGAAGATCGAAGCGGAAATGGATGCGGGTCCGGTGTACGCCACAACAGAAACACCGATTCATCCGGATGATACCGCAGAGACCCTGCATGATCGTCTCGCTGAACTCGGAGCTGAACTCATCCCGGACGTCACGGCGGACGTGATCGAAGGCAAGGCAAAAGCAAAGCCCCAGGCCGCCTCGCTCGCGACCTTCTGCAAAACGCTTACGCGCGAGGATGGGAAGATCAACTGGAACCTCCCGGCGGAACAGATCGGATTCCTCATCCGCGCGTATCACCCATGGCCCGGAACATGGACCATGGTCGGCGACAAGCGTCTCAAAATCCTCAAGGCTATTCCGCTCATGGCAGACGATATGCGCGCAGCCGGAACGCGATTCATCATGGGACAAAGCCGCCCGGCTATTGCTTGTGGTGAAGGGTCATCGCTCGAACTCCTCCTCGTTCAGCCCGAAGGCGGTAAACCTATGTCCGGAGAAGATTATCTTCGCGGGGTGAAGGGGTGGGAGGGATAAGAGGAGATGTATGCTACAAATCTATTCAATTTTATCCGATTTCATCAAGTTGCACTTAGCGCATAATAACTTAATATTTTTTGCTGTCAAACTTGTTCCGCCTCTCGAAAATGGTAGATCGTGATCAAAATGTAAATTTTTATTTGAACCACAGATTACACACTTACCGCCGTCTCTTTTCCAAACTTCTTTTTTTATCTGAGATGGTATGAGGCGCGTATGTTTTAAATCAATAGGGCATTCTTTAACGCCCTGTTCTCGAGAAAGTTTTAAAAGAAAGATAAATACATTCCGATGACCATCGTGCTCAATCGAATACCCAATCAAATCAAAAAAACCTTTCAGCGACCATACCCCCGATAAAACCTTCTCATACACTTTTACGAGTTCTGGAGATTGCTTTCCAGCATGATACGCCTCTATGGATTGAATAAAATAACCATTTTGAGTAAACCCTCCTTTTGGCAATAATCGCCGTTGATCCAACGTCTTTGGATCTAAACCACTTCTCAATCTCGGCTCATCGTGACCTTCGTATTTAATCGTGACCCCATCGTCTAAGATACTATCTCTATATGGAGCATTGCTCCTTCGTGACATTAAAATGACAGAATATTTAGGATTCAAACGAAAATTCATGCCCCGTTGAAGAGTTTGGACATTTTCTTTTTCGCACATTTCGCGGTATGAAAATATTTGATCTAACATGTACGTAATTTACACCTCGCTGATTCGATAAACAACAGCCATCCCCTCTATCGCAAGCAACATCCCCAAGCCAAGCGGATGATTGAGGTATGGCGTGAAGACATGGACAACGGCGAGGGCCGCGATGGTCGCCAGCATGGCATAGCGGAGCCATTCCGGCATTGCAGACTTCGCCACGCGCCCCACAAGGCTCAAGATGACC
>CAZWYJ010000107.1:0-381 GCA_964638165.1 uncultured Gammaproteobacteria bacterium
AAAAACCGGGAGGCATTGACGGCTCGCGCATTTCTCGCTACGATCTCGGCACCTTGAAAGAAGAAGAGCGGGTTCGCCAATCCCAAAAAAATACATGGACGGCTAGCTCAGTTGGTTAGAGCGTCACATTGACATTGTGAAGGTCAGAGGTTCGACTCCTCTGCCGTCCACCATCACGTAGAACGTGACCAATCGCAGAATCCCGCGACGCAGTATCCACGCGCGGCGAGATGGGAGGTTAGAGGTTCGCCCGGCATTCGCCGGGCGCCCCGCGCATGCGGGGCGACTCCTCTGCCGTCCACCATCGCGTAGAACGCGACACGTCACGTAGAACGCGACACGTCACGTAGAACGCGACACGTCACGTAGAACGCGACACGT
>CAZWYJ010000107.1:481-2030 GCA_964638165.1 uncultured Gammaproteobacteria bacterium
CGCGCATGACACGCGAAGACCCAAACCCCGTTCGCTCTGCCGGACGGGGCTTCGGATGACAGCGCCATTTCCCGATGACGATGCCATCCGAAGCGCAACGACGCCCCCCCTATGTCGCAACATCAAACCTCACTCTTTCTCAAACGTTTCCTCGCCTCTCCGATTGCCATGGGAACCGTAGCGCCAACCAGCTTGTCCACGGCAAGAAAAATGGCAACGCCCATTCCATCCCAGGATTCAACCGTTCTCGAAATCGGAGCCGGAACAGGGTCCATCACGCAAGGCATTGTTGAGCGCGTCCGCAACCGATCACAAATTACGTGCGTCGAAATAGATCCGGAGCTCGTTCAGGCATTCAAGAAAAACTTTCCGGACATCACGATGCACGCGGAAGATGCCGAGGACATTCTTCGCCGAACGCCGCACGTTGATGTTGTCATTTCCGGAATCCCTTTTTCAATCATGAACGCGCAGAAACGCGCGAGGATGTTCGCCGAGATCGCACGCGCCATTGGCCCGGACGGCGTCTTCATTCCCATCCAGTACGCACTCACGCTCCGTGGCGAATTGAAGAACTACTTTGACGATGTCCGCGTCGGATTCTCGCCTTGGAATATCCCGCCGACGTTTTTTTATATCTGTAAAAAACCGAAAACGATCAACGAATGAAGGAGCTTCTGAAAAACGATGAGTCGCGACGGGCTGCCTGCCCGCCATTGCTTCGCGCAGGCGATGGCAGGCGGGGAGCGAAGTGAGCCTGTCCCGAGGCTTTTGCGAGGGAACGAAGACGTATTGAAGATACGTTGAGAAATTTTCGAGTGAAGCCCAAGCGAATCGCGTTTTTCAAAAGCTCCCTAGATAAACGAAAAAAGCCATGCGCGTGCACAGCCCTTTTCGTGGAGTGTGACGCGGATGGCTCGTAGAGCACCGCGAGATCAAGTTGTTCGCGACCGGGTCGCTTCTCGAGCGAGACGATCGAAAAGAGCCTCATCGGAATCGTCATCCCTCCATGCGCCGATGCGCAGCGTCACCGTTCCCGGACGCACGATTTCCAGACTCACCCGACCGCTCCTGTACTCGCGAAATCCAAGGGCGTAATCATCCCCCAGAGGAAAGCCTAGCGCGATGAGCTTCGAGGCGAGGGGCTTTGTATCAACCTGGTGCAAAAACATAGGACCTCCTTGATCCAATCATGTGGTTTGAGTTATGAGAGCGAAGCACCTTCTCCGACCATGTCGGACCAGATGTCTCGCTCCCAACCGTAGAAAGAACAGGGTGAGAGCATAGCTTATTTCGCACTTAAAGTCAAGTCTAGTTGTTAAAATCCGACAAACATTGGCTCATACAAACAAAAACCCCGGAAAGAATCCGGGATTTTTGATTTGCCCCGAAGTACATCGGGGTTGAACAGTCAAAGAGTGATCGTCGAAGAACCGCGTTCCATAACTTGTGATGGTTCCCCGATTTGCATCGGGGAGATCGACCATCGGGATATTTCTCCCTAGAAAGGAGGTGATCCATCCACAGCTTCCGCTACGGATGCCTTGTT
>CAZWYJ010000108.1:0-1977 GCA_964638165.1 uncultured Gammaproteobacteria bacterium
CCGGGCAGGTGATTTTTTTCAGCGTACTCTCCGGATCGAAGCCTTCGCTCAATCTCCCGTCGATCGTGGCTTTTGAAAAATCAACGTCATACTCGCATAGGAATTTGAAGCCGACGCGCCCGTTAAAGGGAGCCAGGGGGATATCGTACTGTTTTGCCGGGCGAAATTTTCTATTCAGTTCAAAGAGGCCGACGATGAACTTGGCGATCCACGGAGGGATGAGGAAGAGCTGTTCATGCCCGTCTTTGGGAATGCCTTGCTTCATGAAGAAGCCGAGCACATCTCTCTTTGGTTTTCCGAGGCAGTCCACCGCAATCTCAAACAGACGGTACATATACTTTTCCTCTTTGATTCTCGGCCACATGGAAGAAAAGAGCGGCGGGTCTTCGCTGATGGCGATGGAAACGGATTCCGGCGCATTCGCCGCCAGCCAGAGCGAGAGCACGGCTCCGGAAGAGAGTCCGGAGACGATCGCGGGTTTTTGGACGACGTTTTTGAGAAAGTCTTTCAGATCTTCCCCGATGATATTGTAGGAGTACGCTCCCGGCGTTCTTGTGGACTTCCCATGCCCTCTCGCGTCAACAACAAAAACGTGGTGGGTTTTTGCAAAGTGGGGGATGACCAGTTTATACCCCTGCCAAAATTCCATTTGTCCGGGGATGAATAGGAGCGGAGGGCCATTATCCGGCCCCTCGATATAGTTCAAGGTGATGCTTCCGGTATGGAATTTTTTTTCGGCGAATCCTTTGGGGATGCTCTCAACAGCGGGGATGAAGGGGTTGAAGATGACGAAGATCAGCAGGATAAAAAGGCCGAGCATGATCCAGATCATGGGGATCTTGAAGAAAATGATGGCCAGAACCGCCAGGATTCCGATGACATTGTATAGAAGGGCTTTGCTCATATTCGGGAGACATGGTCTCTGTCTACATAGCTTGACACATACTCGTGAAAGAGGAAAGCGAGGGAGAGGGCTATTTAAAAACCGCCGAGTCAGAAGATTACTTAATACAAGAACTACCCGGAGATGAAAGCTTTACGCGGATTTCGTAAATTTACAAGCCGGATAACGAGAACATCCGAAAAATTGATTACCATTTGTCTTATTTGTTCTAAGGACAAGAGGCGCTCCGCAATTCGGACAAGATCCTGTTGGTTGGGTGGCGAGCGTCCCAGCAGATCGCTTTTGCGTATCCATGAGGCCGCTATCTCGGATGAGTCGGATCAACTGTGATCCGTCAATTAATTCAATCGGCTTTTCTTCCGCAAAACGCTCTGCTTCAAGGGTGAAGATGTTGGTCGTGACGAAAAAACCTTTGCCATTGATATGGCGATCGCCCATGGCACCAAAAAAGTCTCTTACGTCATGCGGATTTACCTTTCGGGTAATAAATTTTTTGCATTGAACGAGGTGATTACGTCCATCTTTTGACATTTCGATGTCAATCCCGCCATCACCAGAGCCTCCGACGATCCGTGTCTGGTATCCTAAGGCGCTGAAAAGGTTAGCAATGTACTCTTCAAACTCGCTCGGGTGCATGCCGCGGAGCATCGCGATCAGCTCTTGATCATTGAGCCAAGTTTTTTCTCCATCGCCTTTAAATTTGTTGAGAACGAAATCGATTAAGGCATGTGATATCGCCATGCTGTCATCCATAATGTCTTCCAGCCAGCTGCTATTTCGTCGCTTTTTTAGCGGACGTCCATAGGTAAAAATTCCAGCAATCAATCCGAGAACGATGGCGAAGGCTATAAGAGCAAGAAAAAGTTTGAAGAATGGCCAGAAGATAGACTGAATGATTTTGGCGTAATCCATAAGTATTTAGTTAGTTTACGGCTCTAATGACTAGATGTCCATTGAGTTACATGTTCCAAAACAAAACCGCCCTTTCGAGCGGTCTTGTTTTATCGCGTTTAACGCGATGGCGGAGAGGGAGGGATTCGAACCTCTGATCGGAATCTCCGATACGACCCTCA
>CAZWYJ010000109.1:0-1875 GCA_964638165.1 uncultured Gammaproteobacteria bacterium
CCTTTCATAGCAAGCTCCCTTCCCTTTCAAGGGAAGGGCCGGGGATGGGTGGGGAGGAGGCAATGACAAGAGAGGTTCTTATTTCCCCTGCTGCAAAAACCCGTGTCGTTCCTGAAGGTGCTTCAGGTGCTTGGCTTTTTCCCGCGCATACGGCTTGGCATTCCCGCCGTGTTTGCCCACGAGCATGGCGGCGTAGTTCCCGCCCATGTGATGTGGCGTCACCACGTAGGAAGCGCCGTCCGCATAGAGCTCATGCGCTTCGTAGATGTGCTGGGCAATGAGAATGACGACTGCGTGGCGGTTCGTCTTACGGATGCGTGCGAGGAGGTAGGCGTTCGTCTCAAAGTCCGGGATCGTGGATACGAGGAGCTTGCATTTTTCGAGATCAAGCGAGTCAAGGAAGGCGTCATCCTGCGCATCGCCATAACGGGAGCGGATATGGCGTTGCTCCAATGTCGCGATAACCTGCGGATCGAAGTCAATGACGAGGTAGGATTTTTCCTGACTGATGATGGACGGAAGGAAATCGCTCCCCACGCGATGGCAGCCAAAGAGGATGGCTTTGTAGCTCTGTTTACGCTCTCGGTCCGAGATGGTTCGCTTTCGTTCAAAGAGGCGAATGATCGGCGCGAGCCTTTTTGCGAGCGCATCATCGTAGAGCATGAGGACCGTGGATCCGGCGATCGTGGCGATCCCGATCATCGTTGCCGTTGATAGCAGACTCGATGGGACGTGCCCCGCCGTTATGCCAAGCATGATGAGGATGAGCGAAAATTCGCTGATTTGCGCCACGGTGAGTCCTGTTCGGAATCCTGTTTGTCCGGAATATTTCATGCTTCCCATGATCGTCATGACGATGAGCGGATTCCCGAACAAGATGAACGCGGAAAACGCCGCTACAATGCCGATGGATGCGCTGATATCCTGAACGGTAAGCTGGGAACCGAGGAGCACGAAGAAGAGCACGATGAAGAAGTCGCGCAGGAGTTTCATCTTCGCGCTGATTTCGTAGTGATACGGTGAAGAAGCGAGCGCTACGCCGGCAGCGAGCGCTCCGAGTTCCACGGACAGGCCGAACACATGGAAGAGCGAGGCGATGCCTACGCCCCAGCCGATAGCGAAGAGAAACAGGAATTCTTGAGACTTGGCGAATGTTCGCGTAAACGCAGGGAGGATGTACGCGGAAACGAGGTAGAGCGCGCCCGCGATAACAATGCCTTTGAGTGCGGTCGTGGTGACGATGTGGCCAATGCTTCCCCCGGCCATGCTGGAAGTGATGAGGATGAGGATGAGAGTCGCCACGATGTCTTGTACCAGGAGCATGCCGATGGCGATTTTCCCGTAAAGCTTATGCGTATCACGTTTATCCGAAAGGATTTTGGATACGATGATGGTGCTCGAGAACGTACAGGCGATCGCGAGGTAGACGGAAACGATTGGCGAGAGCCCAAAAGCGAGGCCCAGGAAGTAGCCGATGACGGTGGTAAAAATAACCTGGCCGATTCCGACGAAAAGCGAAACGCGTCCGACTTCGCGCATGATGCGCGGATTCAGACCGAGACCCACGATAAAGAGGAGAGAAGTGATGCCGAGGTGGGAGAAGACTTCGATCCCCTCTTTTGGCTGGATGAGGTTGAGGCCGATCGGTCCCACGAGGAAGCCTGTGAGGATATGTCCCAGAATCAGCGGCTGACGCAGGGATTGCATGATCAGCGCGACGGCGGTCGCGATCGCAATGATGGCGCTGACATTCAAAAAAATTTCCATGACCCCTCGATGATTTCGCAATGTAGTATAGCATGGATGCTCCGGAGAAATATCAAGGCTCTAGACTAGCAGACTTAGTATGAATAATACATCTTCAAGATGTGCCAT
>CAZWYJ010000110.1:0-1771 GCA_964638165.1 uncultured Gammaproteobacteria bacterium
AAAAATTGAAAATTAGTCCCGCCGTCCCGCCGAAAAGTTTTGGGGGCGAGGCCCAGGCAGGCGGGCAAAAAGGAAGGGGTTTGGGGGGAATTCCGCCACGCCCGAGCGAATATAAAAAGCGGACAGCTCCTGCCACCGGCCCTGCACTTCTCACCCTCTGGCACGTATTTCCGCGTCATGCTAAGATATGCCTACTGGAGGATGCAATGAAGAGCTTCCACATCTGCGTCTTTTTTGGAGAAGCGCTGAATGGAGGCTTTTTCATTCCCGAAAAGACCGCCCTGAAAGAATGTCCGGCTTTTCGCGTATCACCTTATACCGGCTATGAACATTGCGCCGGACTGGCACAATAAAACCGATGAAGAGCTCGCCAGCCTGACGCTTGAGCACCAGGATGTTTTCGCTGTTCTCATCCAGCGGTACGAGGCGCCCCTTTTGCGATACGTCCGATCAATCTCCCGCGCCTCAATCGAAGATGCCGAGGACATTCTGCAAGAGGCTTTCATCAAAGCGTATCAGCACTTAAACGATTTTGACATTGAACAAAAATTCGCTTCGTGGATCTACCGCATCGTTCGCAATGAAACCATCAGCGCATTCAGGAAAAAACAGATCCGACCGGAAGGGCACGCGGATTCCATTGACGACACGCTCGCGGACCGCCTGGCCTCACACCTTCACACATCAGCGCAGGCCGAGGCGAAAGAGCGACAAGAGGCCATCCGTCGCATTCTCGAAACCGTTGATCAAAAATACCGGGAAGTCCTTACGCTCAAATACCTTGATGAAAAATCGTACGCGGAAATCGCGTACATTCTCCAGAAGCCCATGGGAACCATTGCCACGCTCCTCAATCGCGCAAAAAAGCAGTTTGAGGCCGTGGCGCGCACGCAGGGGATTGATCTTCACATGTTATGACCGAGAACCTCAGCCAAAACGTCATTCAGGCCATCCAGGAACGCCACATCACCCCGAAACCGAGGTGGACGTTTGCCGTGAAGCACATTGGCGTATGGGCTGCCGGGGGCAGCGCGATCGTGATTGGAGGATTAGCAACGTCCGTCATGATGACGTATCTATGGGACGAAGATTGGCGAGTCATCGCGCAGATGGAAGGCGGATCACGCACCATCCTCCTCGCCATCCCGTACTTCTGGATCGCGTGCCTGATCGGGTTCCTCGTTTTGGCGCACTATGCGCTGAAGCACACGAAACACGGCTACCGGTATGCCATCCCGGTGCTCGCCATTACCACGGTTGTGCTTAGTGGCATCCTTGGCTGTCTCTTCACCATCGCCGGACTCGGTAAGCTCATTGATGTGCAATTGGAAAACCGTATTCCCATCTACGCGCGATTCGGACACCCTCGCGCGCTCATCTGGAATCAGCCGGAACACGGCATGATCGGTGGACGAATTATCGCGATCATCGATGAACGGACGTTTCTCCTCAAGGATCCACGATCCAACGTGTGGCGCGTGCGCATCGTAAATCCGAATCAAGCCGGTCCACTCCCGGAGAACGTCTCTTCACGAGTACGATGTCTCGGTGAACGCGTGAATGAAGATGGATTCGAGGCCATGCGTATTTTTTCCGGAAAATTTCAGCCCCCTATCTCGATCTTCATGCCACGCGAAAAGAGCCTTCCCCTCATACCATATCCGACGCCGTGATCCTGCGGGGCATCTGATAGACAAGAGGCATTTCAGGATAAAGAAATACGACCCTCGCAAAAGAGCAAGGGTCGTTTTCGTATTTCTTTGAAGTTCGC